>DATJTM010000624.1:0-4596 GCA_035503395.1 Luteitalea sp. | reverse complement strand
TTGAAGCGGCTGGTGGCCGGCACGTCGTACTGCTTGACGATTGTCGTGCCGTTGGTGCGCAGGAACGTCGCCCGCACCTGCGCCATCGTGGCGGCCGGATTGGCGACCAGCACGTACGTCTCGAACTGCTGCGCCGCCCCGACGCGGCCTTCGGCGAGGGCCCATTTCTGACCGGTCCGCGTCACCCCGAAGCTGTTGTGCGCTTCGAACCAGGTCGCCGACGTCCCGGCCCAGTACATGGCGCGCTCGGAGACCACAGGGATGTCGGAGACGACCGTCGTCGACACCGCCGTGTCAGCCAGGGCGGGATCCTCGCCGTCGACGAACAGCGTGAAGCGCCCGTTGGCCGGCACCACCTTGTTCCGTACCAGGCTGGACCCGTCGCCCTTGAGGAACGTCACCGTCAGGTTGGCGGGCGTCGGGTTGGGGTTGCCTATCAGGATGTACGTATCGAAGTACGAGCCGGTCGCGCCTTCGGCGTGGAACCATGTGCGAGCCGGTTCGGAGACGCCGGCGGACTCGTGCCCGCCTTCGAACAGGCGCGTGCCGAAGTACATCGCGCGCTCGGCGATGATCGGCAGCGTCGAACTGACGACGATCGAGAAGGACTTGTTGGCGAGTTCCGGAATCTCGCCGGCGTAGACGTTCAGACGCGACGTCGCTCCCACCGGATACACACGGGTCACGTTCGGTGCGCCCTCGACGAGGAACGTCACCGTCGCAGTCGCCGGACTGGCGTTGGCGTTGGCCAGCAGGACGTAGGTGTCGAAGAATCCCTGATTCCCCTCGCCGAAGTACCACTTGGTCTTCGGAGCTTCGACCGCGTTGCCGGTATGACCGCCGTAATACGTGTTGTCCCAGAACATCGACCGCTCGACAACGAGGGGCACCGCATTGGTGGAGCGGACGACTGCGGAGACCGCCGTGTCGGCCAGGCCGGGGATGGTCTCGACGGCGATGGTCCGCCGCGACCAGCCGGCCAGCGTGAACACCTGCGGCACCGTCGTGCCATCGGGCTTGAGATACGAGATCTCGATGTCGGCGGGCGCCGAGGTCGGATTGGCGATCAGGATGTCGAGGTCGAAGAACTGACCCGTGGCGCCTTCCGACAGGAAGTAGCTGAACTCGGTGACGTTGAGGGTCACTGTGTCGGTGCTGGTGTTGCCGGAGCCATCCTTGGCCGTGACGGTGATGATGTTGACGCCACCGAGCAGGGGGACGTCGGCGAACCACGCGCTCGTACCGTCGGCCACGCCCGCGAAGCCGCGGTTGCTGGTCCAGCTCACCTCGGTCACCGCCACGTCGTCTCCGGCCGTGCCCTTGATCGTGACGAACGGTGACTGCACCGAGGTGGTCACGTCGGTGGTCGGCGTGGTGATGTAGACGCCGGGCGTGGGACCACCGGCAAGGCGCATCACGAGCACGTCGGCGTTGCGCGTGCCCGCCAGCACGATGCGGCTGTCCGTCTGGATCGCAGCGGCGTAGATCGCTTCGTTGCCACCCAGCTCGTAGATCGCCCGGCCATTGGTCGCAAACGTCGTGTCGGCAACCCCTTCGGTGGTGATGCGCAATACGGCGACGTTCTGCACCGTGCCACCGCCGGCATTCGTGTAGCCCGCGCCAACGATCTTGCCGTCGGCCTGGAGCGCCATCGCCGTCAGGAATTCCGCGTTGCCGAACGAGGTGCGGAACTGGCCGTTGAAGTTGGTGGCATCGTTGGCGCCCGGATTGAACGACGGATCGAGCACGCCAGTGGGAAGGACGCGGATCAGCGCGAAATCGGCGGTGCCACCGTCGGTGGAGCCACCGGCCACGATGCGGCCGTCGGGCAGGACGATCACCGCCTCGGCGACATCCGACCAGGTGAAGTCGACCTGCATCCAGCCATCATCCGAGAAGGACGCATCGAGTGCGCCATTGGCGAGAAGACGGACTACGGCGAAGTCGAAGGTGCCGGGGCCGGACGTGGCGCCGGCGATGACGATGGCGCCATCGGCCTGGATGTCCACGGCTCGCGCGAAGTCGGTACCGGCCAGCGTGAAGCGATGGCGGCCGTTGCCGTTCTCCGGCGTCGGGCTCAGCGTATTGTTGAACGACTCGTCGAGCGTGCCATCAGGCAGCAGACGCAGGACGGCGATGTCCGACGCGGCCTGTCCGACGACGACGATCTTGCCGTCGGCCTGCACGGCCACGGCATGGGCCTCGTCGTTGAAGCCGAAATCGACGACCAGTTTGCCATCACCGCTGAAGGTCTCGTCGAACGTGCCGTCGACCTTGAGTCGAGCAATGGCGAAGTTGTCGGCGACGCCGCCGCCGGCATCGGTCTGGCCGACGACGATCAGTTTGCCGTCGCTCTGGCGCGTCAGCCCCCAGGCGCGCTCGACGCCCCCGAAGCCGCCCGGCCCGAAGGTGAAGTTGAGGCGGCCGTCGCCGCTGAAGGAGGGGTCGGGCGTGCCGTCGGTTTCATAGCGGACGAGGGCGAAGTCGGCCAGGCCGCCGTCCCATGTGCCGGCCACCACGATCTTGCCGTCCGGCTGCACGAGGACGGCGTCGGCGCGGTCGGTCGACGTGAAGTTGGTGGTCGTCCAGCCCACCGTGTTGAAACTGGTGTCGAGGCCGGCCGGCGCCATCGGCTGCGGCTCGCCGTAAATGAAGTCGTCCATCGCCACGATGTCGCTGGCGCCGTCGGGCACACCGTTGGTCAGCACCGCATCACCGGCGACGATGCGCACACGCGCGATGCGCTCGCCGGCATCGAACGACACGCCGACGAAGCTGACGCCGCCACCGAACGCGAAGGCCGTCGTCGAATCGAGCACCGGCCCGATGCGGACGCCACGCTCATCGAAGAACTCCACCGTCGTCGGTCCGAAGACGTCAACGTCGGTGAAGACGACACCGAAGCCCTTCACGGACGCCGGACGATTGGTGCCCGGAACGCGGAAGGTGACGTCGGTGATCGTCGACCCCACCGCCGTGAAGAGGCGCTGCGGCGAGAACGTCACGAACTGCGCGGCGTAGCCGGCGTTGAAGTTGGAGAATTCGACCAGGTCCGGGTCCGCGTCGGCCGGGGTGTCGTTGTCCATGCTGACCTGGAAGCCGGTGCCAGGCGTCGTGAAGATCGCTCCCCGCGCCCGGAATTGGTCACCCGGCATGTTGTTGGGTGACGACAGCGCATCGCCGACCCCATCCCAGTTGACTTCGCGACGGCCGTCGGGAAACGGATTGGCCGTGCCGCCGTTGTTGGCCCCACCCAGATCGACCTTGAACTGGTCGACCGTCGGTTGGATGGCGGCGGCGTTGGCGCCGTTGGCGCGTCGTACGACGGGACCGGCCGCGGCACTGGTGGCCACGAGCAAGGCCCCAGCCGTCAGGCCGAGGGCACGGGTGAGTGGAGACATGAGCATGATACGGACCTCGAAGGCGTGGGGTCGCGACGTCCAGGCCGCTGGCTGCCCGGTGTCACGAAGTCGACCCGTCCGCCCACTAACAACGGGGCGCAGCCGCCGTTCGCACACGGTCGGGCTTACTGGCCGGTGTCACGTTCGGACGCGCCCGCCCGTCTCGTTCTTCAAGGAGACGCGGTCCGCACCGTCCCCTCCCGGCGGGCCGACACGAACCAGGCGACGCCAGCGCACGTATGTGCTATCCAGTGCAGGGCAAGTGACCACTTGCCTGGCCTGCCCGGATGTCCGGGTTTCCAACGCGACGCAGGTCGGGCATCATGACTCGACCGGTCAACCACCCCCATGCAGGACATCGTCCGCGCCACCACGCCGGGGCAGGTCACGGCAAGCCCCGAAGACGCTCACGACGCGCCGCTGTCGCCGCGCGCGGTCGGCCAGGCCTCGCGCCGCCTCTGCTGGGTGTCGCTGCTGGCCGCGGTCACGACCGTTCTGACGTTCATCTTCCACCGCCTGACGCAGCCGGAAATGGTGCCGGTGCAACAGGATCCGGTGACGGCACTGGCGTTGCTGGCGAACGTGCTCGGGGCCGCCGGCATCATCGCACTCCAGCACTACCGCGTGGTGCCACCGGCGACCATCCTGAGCCTCGGGATGGTCTTCGAGCTCATCGTCGCGTTCTCCATCTCGACGTTCGAGACGGCACTGCCATGGAACCCGGCCGACCCGGTCCGCGGCGGCTCCAACCTGGCCATCTGGATCATCATCGTCGGCTTCCTGGTGCCCAATCGGCCACGAGTCTCGCTGCTCGTGTCGTTGCTCGCCGCCTCCACCTGGCCGGCCGCGTATTTCATGAACGTGGCCCGGCTCGACCTCACGCCGCTGCCGGTGAACCGGTTGTTGGCCTGGGTCTTCGTGCCGTATCTGGCCGCGTTCTGGGCGTACTTCATCGCCCGGCGGACGCAGGGCATGGAGGCCGCCGCGCAGAAGGCGCAGGACCTCGGGAGCTATCACCTCGAGTCGCTGATCGGCCGCGGCGGCATGGGCGAAGTATGGCGAGCCCGCCACAAGATGCTGGCGCGTGAGTCGGCGATCAAGATCATCCGTCCCGAACTGGTCCAGGGGGCCAGCGCCCGGCAGGCCGACGTCGCAATGCGCCGGTTCGAGCGTGAGGCGCGCGTCACCGCCGACC
>DATJTM010000623.1:0-2555 GCA_035503395.1 Luteitalea sp. | reverse complement strand
GAAGGCCTTCACCGACGGCAAGGCGGCAGGCACGCCGATCGCTGACCTGATCGCCTCGACCGGCGCGACGGTGCAGGACCTGGGCAACCTGGCCAAGTCCGAGGTGACCGATTCCACGCTCGCCGACACGGCCTTTGGTCTCGCGCTCAACGACTTCGCGATCATCCCGGGGATCGGCTCCAAGCGCGCCATCACGGTGAGCGCGATCGAACCCGGCGGACAGATCAGCCTCGAAGAGTCCAAGGAAACCATCCGGCAGCAGCTTGCGATGGCTCAGGCTCGCAACGAGTACGGCGACATTCTCGACCAGGTCGAAGAACTGCGCGCCGCCTTCCAGCCACTCAAGCAGATCGGCGAGCGGTTCGGACTCAATGTCGCGACCGTGGCGCTCACGCCCGGCGCGCCGGAACTGAGCTCGCCCGAAGTCACGCCCGAGGAAGTCACGCGGATCGGCACGGCGGTCTTCAACGCCACGCAGGGCGAACTGTCGCCGACGGTCGGCCTCGCGTCGAACCGCAACGTGTTCTTCGATCTCACGAAGGTGGAGCCAGCGCGCGACCAGACGCTGGATGAGGTTCGCGACGCTGTCGTGACCGCGTGGACTGACGCCAAGACGCAGGAAGCCCTGGCGGCGGAAGTGACACGGATCACCGACGAGCTCAAGGCCGGCAAGCCTTTCGCCGATGTCGCTGCCGCGAACGGCCAGTTCCCGAATCTGAGCCAGCCGCTGAAGCGGTCGGGCGACGGTTCGACCGTCCTCAACCAGGCGGTGGCCAACGAGGTCTTCAACGGCGGGCCGGGGCATTTCGGTTCGGCGGTCAATGGCGACGGGGATCACGTGGTCTTCCAGGTGGCCGAGGTGAACGAGGCCGCAGCCGACGCCACGCCGCAGGCCAAGCAGTATGTCGAGGATGGGACGCGCGAGAGCGTCTATTCCGACCTGCTGCAGGGCCTGAAGGGCGAGGCCGCGTTGCGCGTCAACCAGCAGGTCCTGACGCAGCTGCTGGAAACCGGCGCGCTGCAATGACAACCGACGATCAGTTTGGCAGCTTTGCCGCCGGCTACGAGGGCGGACGCGCGCAGATCGTATTCCGCCGCGTCGTTGCCGACCTCGAGACGCCGATCGGCGCCTACCTGAAGCTTGCCGAAGGCCGGAAGAATACCTTCCTGCTCGAGAGCGTGCAGGACGGGGCAACCCGCGGCCGCTACTCGATGATCGGGTTCGATCCCGACGTCATCCTCAAGGTCGAGAAGGGCAAGGCGAGCATCAATCGCAATGCCGGACTGACACCCGAGGCCTACTCCCCCGTCGAGCAGCCGCCACTGGAGGCGCTGCGCGCGCTGGTGGCGGAGAGCCAGGCGGACGTGCCGCCGGGGCTGCCGTCCACGGCGGCGGGCATCTACGGTTATCTCGGCTACGACATGGTCCGGCTGATGGAAGTGCTGCCGGATCGGCACGAGGACCCGCTGGGGTTCCCGGAATCGATTCTGATGCGGCCGTCCGTCCTGGCCGTGTTCGATACGCTCAAGGACGAGCTCTACCTCACCGCGCCGGTCTATGTGCGCGAGGGCGTGACCGCCCGGCAGGCATGGGAAGCGGCGCAATCGCGCATTGACGATGCCGTGGCCCGACTGGGGCGTACCCTGCCCTACACAGCAGCGCCGCCGGAACTGGACAAGATCGAGGTTCGGTCCAATACGTCCAAGACCGAGTACGCGCGGATGGTCGAGGACGCCAAGGAGTACATCCGGGCCGGCGACATCTTCCAGGTGGTGCTGAGCCAGCGCTTCGAGGCCGACTTCACGCTGCCGCCGACGGCGCTCTACCGGGCGCTGCGCCGGACCAATCCGTCGCCTTACATGTACATGCTGGATTTCGGCGACTTTGCCGTCGCGGGCTCGAGCCCGGAGATCCTCGTGAAGGTCGAGAAGGGCCAGGTCACGATCCGCCCGATCGCCGGGACCCGCAAGCGCGGCGCGACGCCGACGCGCGACAAGGAACTGGCCGACGAGCTGCTGAGCGATCCCAAGGAACTCGCCGAGCACCTCATGCTGCTCGACCTTGGCCGCAACGACGTGGGCCGAGTGGCCAAGATCGGTAGCGTCAAGGTTACGGACAAGTTCTTCCTCGAGTACTACTCGCACGTCATGCACATCGTCTCGAACGTGGTGGGCGAACTCGATCCGAAGAACGATTTCGTCGATGCGCTTGCCGCCGGTTTCCCGGCCGGCACCGTGTCGGGCGCGCCGAAGGTGCGAGCGATGGAGATCATCGACGAACTCGAGAAATCGCGCCGCGGCATCTATGGCGGCTGCGTGGGCTACTTCGGCGCCGACGGGGTGATGGATACCTGTATCGTGCTGCGCACGGCGATCGTGTCGAACGGCAAGATCTACGTGCAGTCGGGCGCCGGCATTGTCGCCGACAGCAAGGCGGAACTCGAGCAGCTCGAGTGCGAGAACAAGGCCCGCGCCCTTTTCAGCGCGGCCGAAGAAGCTCTACGCTATGCCGGCGAAGCCAGGGTCGGACAATGAGCATGACGAGGCGATGGCGA
>DATJTM010000622.1:0-3038 GCA_035503395.1 Luteitalea sp. | reverse complement strand
GCCTGTTGCAGCAGTACTTCTTCGTGTCCTGTTCGCTGCAACACGTGCTGCACATCATGGACGACCTCGCCGACGTGTCCGTCAAAGAGCTTCCGCAGCGGTTTGCCCTGCAGCTCAACGACACTCACCCCTCGATCGGCGTCGCCGAGCTGATGCGGCTGCTGATCGACGAGCGCGGGCTGGACTGGGACGAGGCGTGGGGCATCACCGTCGCGACGTTCGGCTACACCAACCACACCCTGCTGCCCGAGGCGCTGGAGACCTGGCCGCTGGAGATGTTCTCCGAGTCGCTGCCGCGCCACCTCGAGATCATCTACGAGATCAACCGCCGGTTCCTCGACGAGGTGCGCGCCCGGTTCCCCGGTGACGAGGAGCGGATCCGCCGGATGTCGCTGATCGGCGAGAACGGCGGCAAGAAGATCCGGATGGCGCACCTGGCGACCGTCGGCAGCCACGCCATCAACGGTGTCGCCGCGCTGCACTCGGAGCTGCTGAAAGCCAGTGTGCTCAAAGACTTCTACGAGATGTGGCCGGAGCGGTTCAGCAACAAGACAAACGGCGTGACGCCGCGCCGCTTCCTCGCGCTGGCCAACCCCGGGCTCCGCGAGCTGCTGGACCGCACCGTGGGTGAAGGCTGGCTGACCGATCTGCGGCGCCTGCGCGGGCTGGAGCCGTTCGTCGACGATGCCGCGTTCCGTCAGCAGTGGCGCGACGTGAAGCGCAGCAACAAGGGCCGCCTGGCCAGGTATATCCGCTCGGTGGCCGGCGTCGAGCTCAGCCCGGACTGGATGTTCGACGTCCAGGTCAAGCGCATCCATGAGTACAAGCGCCAGCACCTCAACGTCCTGCACATCGTCGCGCTCTACCACCGACTCAAGCAGAACCCCGGAATGTCGATTCCGCCGCGCGCCTTCATCTTCGGCGGCAAGGCCGCGCCGGGCTATTTCATGGCCAAGCGAATCATCAAGCTGATCAACGCCGTTGGCGAGACCGTCAACTCCGACCCGGCGGTGAACAAGTTCATGAAGGTGGCCTTCGTGCCGAACTTCAGCGTGAAGAACGCCCACCTGATCTACCCGGCCGCCGACTTGTCCGAGCAGATCTCCACGGCGGGCAAGGAAGCGTCGGGCACCGGGAACATGAAGTTCATGATCAACGGCGCGCTGACCATCGGCACCCTCGACGGAGCCAACGTCGAGATGCGCGAGGAGGCCGGGCCGGAGAACTTCTTCCTCTTCGGTATGACCGTGGAAGAGGTCGAGGCGCTCAAGGCGAGGGGCTACCACCCCGGCGAGTACATCGACGGCAACGAGGAACTTCGCGCGGTGCTGGATCTGATTGCGGGCGGGACGTTCTCGCACGGCGACACCGAGGTGTTCAAGCCGCTGGTGGACAACCTGCGCTACGACGACCCCTTCCTGGTCTGCGCGGACTACGCGTCCTACGTGCAGTGCCAGGACCAGGTGAGCGCCGCGTGGCAGGACCGGGACGCGTGGACCAAGATGTCCATCCTGAACACCGCACGCAGTGGCAAGTTCTCGTCGGACCGTGCCATCGCCGAGTACTGCGACGACATTTGGAGCGTCTGGCCGCTGACCGTCAAGATGTGAGTCCCGCGGCGGCGCGCAACTGCTCGAGCAGCAGGTCGTCGTCGGAGCTGGGCACGAGGTAATGGCAGACGCCGATCCGCACCAGCGTGGTGGCCAGCCGGAGCGGATCGGCGACCTGGCCGGCCAGCTCGCGGGCGATGATCTCCGACAGCACGGGCAACGCGCGGCTCATCTGTCCGAGCACCAGCCCCGGCTCGATCTCGATCAGCCCGCGCATCTGGTACGAGCCGTAGAACTCGGTCAGGAATACCAGCACCGCTTCGAGGCGCCGGCGGCCCTTGCGTCCCTGCAGCGCGTGGGCCAGGTCCTGCTCGAATAACTCCACCTCGAATTGGCTAAACGCCATCAGCAGTTCGTCTTTCGAGGCGAAGGCCTTGTAGAGGGTCGGACGCGAGATACCCGCCTGCGTCGCCACGTCGCTCAGGTTGAACTTGCCGTAGCCGTGCCGGCACAGCACCTTGAAGGTCGCGCGCAGGATGCGTTCGCGCATCGAGGCGTCGGTCGACTGATCGGGCATTTACATCCTTTACAGTATTTGTAAGTGATGTTAGCGTCGCGTGATGGACTTCGTCGAGAGCAACGCGGAGATGTCATGACCAACTTCGCCGACGTCGACTTCTTCCGCGATCGCGGCGTGACCGAAAACCCTTATCCCTATTACGAATACCTGCGCGAGCAGGGGCCCGTGTGCCCGATCCCCAAGAGCGACGTTTTCGCGGTGACCGGTTACGACGAGCTCGTCACCGTGTATCGCGACAGCGACCGCTTCTCCGCCATCATCTCCTCATCCGGCCCGTTCCCACTGCCCTTCGAACCGGTCGGGGACGACATCTCCGGATTGATCGACTCCCATCGCGAGCAATTCCCGATGAACGAGCACCTCGTCTCCTTCGACCCGCCGCTGCACACCGCGCATCGCGGGCTGCTGGCCGGCCTGTTCACTCCAAAGCGGCTCAAGGAGAACGAAGAATTCATGTGGCGGCTCGCCGACCAGTTGATCGACGAGTTCGTCGGCGACGGGCGCTGCGAGTTCGCCACCTCATACGGTCAGCCGTTCCCGCTGTTAGTGATCGCCGATCTGCTCGGTGTGCCCGAAACCGATCACGCGATGTTCCGCGCCCTGCTGGCGGGCACCGGGCCCACCGAGGACAAGCCGTGGGCCAAGATCGGCGATGACGGCTCAACGGATCTCAATCCCCTGGCCTACCTGGATCGTTGGTTCACCGCCTACATCACCGAACGCCGGGAAGCGCCGCTGCCCGACATCCTGACCGAACTGGCGACGCAGACGTTCCCCGACGGCACGATGCCCGACGTCGTCCACATCGTGCGGGTCGCCACGTTCTTGTTCATCGCCGGCCACGAGACCACGGCGCGACTGCTGACCAGCGCTCTGCACATCTTGGCGGAGCATCCCGAACTGCAGAA
>DATJTM010000621.1:0-7043 GCA_035503395.1 Luteitalea sp. | reverse complement strand
CGGCCCGCCGGCGTGAACTTCAGCGCGTTCACCAGCAGGTTGTTCAGGATCTTCTCGACAACGTCGCGGTCGACGTGCAGCACGATGCCGCCGGGATCGTCGGGCTGCGCGGTCGCCTCGAACGCCAGGCTCACGTGCTGACGCTCGGCTACGGATGTGAACGGCAGCACGAATGCGCGCACGATCGACACCAGATCGGTGCGGGCCGCCTTGAGCCGGACGCGACCGGATTCGAGCCGCGCCAGGTCGAGTAGCTGCGACAACAGGCGCAGCATCGAGTCAGCGCTCGTCCGGATCAGTCCGAGGCGACGACGGACATCGCCCTCGGCGACCTGGTCCAGTAACTGCGTCACCGGCCCGACGATGAGCGTCAACGGCGTCCGGAACTCGTGGGCGATGTCGGCGAAGATGCGCGACTTCAAGCGATCGAGTTCCCGCAGCTTGTCGAGCTCGCGCTGCTGCATGCCGTGCTCGACACTGCGACGAGTGCGACGTACCTGCAACATCCACAGTCCGGCAAGCAGTGCCACCCCTGCCACCGTGAAGCCGCCATAGGCGAGCGACGTGCGATACCAGGGGAGCTGGACGTCGAAGGCGAACGTCGTCTCGGCTCCCGTTGCGCCGCCGGCATCGCGTGAGCGGACGTGGAAGCGATAACTCCCCGCCGGCTGGTTGGTGTAGCTGCGGCCCGGGTCGCGCGTCCATGGCGACCACGACGGATCGAAGCCTTCGAGCGCCGACTGATATTCGGTGTGGCTCGGCGAGGCGAACCGCGGCGCCGCGAACTCGAAGTGCACGGCATTCGAGCGATGCGGAAACTCGAGACGCGCCGCGTCCTGCCCCGCGAGGGCCGTGTTCTGGGCGCCCCCGAACACCACGACGCCGTCGTTGATCGTCACGCGCCGGATCAGCGTCGTCGCCCGCTCGACGGGACGGGTCGGTGTGAGCAGGTCGTAACGAAGCAGGTGGTCAGTACCGGCGAGCCACAGCGCCGCGTCCGTCGGGTCGGGATACACCGACCATACGGGGATCTGCAGCGAGCCCGCGACGTCGAAGGCATAGGTGCCGTCGTACCGGCGCTTCAGCGTGTCGACGGTGCCGGGCGACCGCGACGCCACCCAGATGTCGCCGGCCTGGCTCTCGGCGACCCACGCGAACGAGCGCCGACCGGCGGCGAGCAATGGCGCGAACAGCGTCGATGGCGTAAGGCGCGTGCCGTCGGCCGACACTTCGTAGATGCCGTTCTCGGCAAGCAGCACCACACGCCCGGCGACAACGCGCGCGATGATGCGACCAGTGACGGCCGCCCTGTCTGGCGAGGCGAGTCGCGCCGGCACGTCGCGACCGGGTGCCGCGACCTGCGCGTCAGTGGGCAGGTCGATGCGCAGCACGCGCTGGCGCTGCGACACGGCCCACAGCCGGCCGCGTCGCTCTTCGACCAGCGAGGTGATCGTCTGGTGGACGCCTGCGAGGCGCCCGTCGTAGTGCCAGCGTCCGTCGCGACGACGGAGCACGCCGATGCCGTCGACGAGGCCTACGAAGACGAGGCCCGACTCGCTGCGCGACGCGTAGAGCGCCATCGGCATCGAGGGAAGGGTGGCGAGGCGAAGCGCCTGCCAACCGCTGACCTCGTAGACGGCGTCGCGTGACGTCACGAGCAGTGATTCACCGACCGGCTGGAAGTACCAGGCAGGCGGATCGATCTCGACGATCTGACGAAACGTCGGCGCCCCGGGGGCATCGCCACTGGGTCGTGACAGGTCCGCGGCATAGAGGCCGCGATAGCCGCGCACGTAGATCATCGAGCCGAGTCGTTCGACCGCCCGCCACTCGCGCTGCAGACCGAAGTCCTCGTCGAAGGAGGTGTACGGGCCGCCGATGTCGACCCGGCTGATGCCGTGCTGCAGCCCGAGCCACAGCCCGCCTTCGCGATCGGGCCACATTGCGTGGACGTGGTTCTCCTGAAGACCGGCCTGTTCGTCGATGCGGCGCAGCAGGCGGCCCTTCGCGTCGACGATCAGCACGCCGCGCTGCTCGGTGGCGAGCGCCAGCGTGCCGTCCGGCAGCCAGGTCGCACCGAGCAGGGCATCGCGGCCGGCGTCGGGCGACAGCTCCGGAGCGAACGGTACGAAGCGGTCGCCGTCCTGCACGAATAAGGCGAATCGTCGCAGGCCGACGAGTAAGCGATCGTTACCATGCGGCGCCGACGGCAGCACCACGGTCAGCTCGCTTCCCGCCATCGGCTGTCCGCCAGTGACGGGCAACGCGTCGTCTGCGGTGAGTTCGATCAGGCCCGCGTCGGTTTGCGTCCAGGCGCGACCGGCGGCGACGAACACGCGCGACCGCCACGCACCGGAGCGGCACGACAGCCGCTCCTCGGCCCAACGACACAGGCGATGACGCGACTGGAAGAAGACGCCCTGTGGCGTCACGGTCGGACGGAAGCCTTCGTCGAACGCCTCGTCGTTGCGCGCGCCGGCGGGCAACAACGAGCGGAAGGTCAGTTGGCCGACGCCGTCAGCGGCGAGATAGCCGAAGTCGCCGGACGCGCCGACGAAGATCCGGCCGTCGCCTCTCGGGTCGAGTGCGAGCGATCGCACCTCGAGCCGCGACGGCAGGCCGATGAGGCGCCACGTCCGTCCGTCGAACTCGAGCACGCCGGCGTTGTTGGCGGCGTAGACCAGGCCGGACGGGTGCTGCACGACGTCCCAGGCCTGGACCTCGGCCCCGAACTCACGCTGGTCGTAGTTGCGGATGAGGGGTTTGCCGACCGCTGATGTGTCCGGGGTCGCAAGGGCGGCCGCGGGCATCAGTGCGGTGAGCACGGCCACCATCGCCGCGAGAAGACGCTGGGTCACAGGCACGGTCCTCGACCGTTCGGCGTGAGTGCTACTTCGGTGGCGCTGCCGGTGGCTTGCCGTCGACGAACGCCTCGAACTCCTTCAGCAGGGCAGGGTCGGTGGGGCGTCCGTAGATCTCGCCGGACTTGTACTTGCCGGTGTCGAACTTGCCCTTGACCCACTCGTCGCGGCGACGTTGGCGCCTGGCGGAATCGATGACGGCCTGTGCGAGGTGCGGCGGGATGAACAGCACGCCATCGCGATCGCCGAGCACGATGTCGCCAGGCATCACCGTGACGCTACCGATTCTGATCGGCACGTTGATGCCGGTGACCATCGCGTTGCTCAGCGCGCCGGGATGGGCGCCGCGGTAGTACGCCGGCATCCCGGTCTGGGCGAGGCGCCGCAGGTAGAACAGGCCGCCGTCGACGACGACGCCGGTGCCGGTGGTCTTCTGGATGTAGTAGGCGAGCTTGTCACCGACGAAGGTGCCGCCCTCGACCTTGCCATACAGGTCGACGACCGGCACATCGTCTTTTGCCAGCATGTCGATCGTCGTCTGGTTGCGGAGACGCCCGAGCCCCTTCGCCCGGCTGTCCTTCTGCACGACGTCGTTCAGATCCGGCCGAGTCGGCATGTACTGGACCGTGAACGCGCGACCGATCAGGCGCGTGTCGGGTAGTAGCACCTGCCAGTTCGCTTCGTACTGATTGGTGAAGCCGGCTTCGCGGAGGACGCCGTACGCCTCCTCGATCTCGATCTTCATCTCGCGGAAGGTCTGCAGGATCGTGTCCGCCACCTTCGGCCGTCCGTCGTCGAAGCGCTCACCGGTGTGCAGCGGCGTGTAGTGCGTCAGTTCGTCCCTCGTGAACTGATTCGGTTGCGCGATGGCCGTCGAGCCAGCCAGGGTGATGGCGAGAGCCACTGCGAATGCCCGTCCGAGATCCTGCCGTCGCTGCGTCACGAAGCGCCCTCCCGTCATCGCGATCAGGCGCGTAGGCGCCGGTACTGTTCGAGACCGATGCGAGCCGTCTCCATCGGGGTGAGACGGCTGCCTTCCTGTTCGATCAGGTAGTACTCGACGCCGCCAACCCGTTCGGCGGCCTCGAAGATCGGCGGCCATTTCACGTCGCCCTCGCCGAGAATCAGGCGGTTGCGTGTCGCGGCCCAGTCCTTCAGATGGTAGGAGCGTACGCGATTCCGATGCTGGTGGAGGAACGCGACGAGATCGGCGCCGTGGTGGAACGGTCCGTAGGTGTCGATCTGGAAGCCGAGGTCGGCAGGCGTGTTGGCGATCAGCACGTCGATCGGCCGATAGCCGTCGATCGTCTTGAACTCGTCGGGCCAGTTGTGGAACCCGGCGCTCAGACCGTACTTCTTCAGTGTCTCGTGCGCCGTGGTCAGTTCGGCGGCAAGCTTCTTCCAGCCGTCCTGCTCGCCCGTCACCTCCACCGAGTGCGCCATCACGACGTGACGGCTGCCGAGGATCGAGTTGAGGTCGGCGACCTTCGACAGGTGCGCCGCCGTGAAGTGGGCGCGGTTGGTGTGGTTCGAGAAGCAGCGTAGGCCCACCGAGTCCAGGTGCGCACGCACCGTCTTCGCGTAGGCCGGCGTCCAGTCGTAGTACGGCGCGTAGAACTCGACGCCTTGGTAACCCATTTTCGCGACGGCGGTCAGCGTCGCGAGCCGATCCTGCTGCTCCTCGGCGCGCAGGCTGAACATCTGCAGTCCGACAGGCACGGTGTTCGCGGGCCGCGTTGGGACAACGGGCCCTACCTGCGAGTGGGAGGGCACTGCTGCATCCGCGTCCGCCACGCCAGCCCGCGACGCCGCGAACGCCGTCCCCGCCATCGCGATCAGTTCACGTCTCGTCATACGTCACCACGGATCCGTGTTCTTTCCCGAGGGTAGGGGCGGCTCTCTGAGCCGCCCGGACTGCGGGCGCCTCGGAGAGGCGCCCCTACCGTCACACAACCAACTGTCGATGGGCCGCGTTGAGGACAACGGGCCTACCTTCGGCCGTCCTAGAACAAGAACTTCACCGACAACTGCATCTCCCGACCCGCCAGCGCGCTCGTGATGCGGCCGAAGTTCGGGTTGCCGAGCGTGCCATTCGGCGCGTTCCAGTTGACGGTGTTGAACGCGTTGAAGATATCCCACCGGAACAACAGGCTGCGCGTGCCGCCGAAGCGGAACGACTTGGCCAGCGACATGTCGACGTTCTTGCGCCCCGGGGCGACGACGGGATTGCGCGGCGAATCGCCGTACGTCTGCGTCGCGCGGCTGAACGCGGCCGTGTTGAACCACTGCGTGATGCTGCGATCGGAGCCGGACAGCGTCGGATCGACACCCGCCACGAGGTTCGGACGAATCTCCTCGGAGTCGACGTTCAGCGGGTCGCCATCCTGGTTGATGAAGATCGGCGAGCCCGAATGGAACGTCGCGATGCCGCTGACCTGCCAGTTGGCGAACAGAGCGCCGGTGATGCCGGTGAGCGACGTGCCCCACGGGATGTCCCAGATGTAGCCGAGCACGAGGCGATGCCGCTGGTCGTCGGCCGAATCCGCCCACTCGCCATCGAGGCTGCGCGGGTTCTGGCGACGGGCGCGCGACGCGTTGAGGCCACCCTGCTGGTTGTCGCGCAGGTGCGACAGCGTGTAGGCCGCTGTCACGTCGAGGCCCCACGGGCCGCGCTGCTTGTACTCGGTCTGCAGCGAGTGGTAGATGCTCTCGCCGTCGGTCACCCACATGCGGATGCGGCCGTAGGCGGGATACGGACGCCGCGACTGGAGCGGCGTGCTGCCGGCATTCGGATTGGGGTCGGGACTGTTGAAGTTGGTCAGGCTGCTATCGAGGTTGCTGCCCTTCGACGCGACGTACCGCACTTCGAGGACCGACGTCGGGCTGAATTCGTGGCCGACCGCGACGTTCCAGTTCTGGTAGTAGCCGTCCTGATGATTGCGATCGACCTCGGCCGACGTCACGTTGAAGATCGTGTTGGTCGGCAGCAGCGCCGCCGGCAGCGGATTCGCGAACGTCGCCACCGGGTTGAGCGTCGGGTTGGTCACCTGCACGCTCGCGTTCGGCGGGTTGGTGCCGAGCGTGTTGATGTTGTCCAGGTGCAGCGCCATGTTGAACACGCCGTAACCGCCGCGCAGCACGGTGCGATCGGTGAGGCGATAGGCGGCGCCGAGTCGCGGCGCCCAGTGCCGCTGCAGGTTCAGGTACAGCCCCTCGTCGACCACCTGGCCGGCCTCGGGGAACAGCACCGGACCTGAGGGATCGAGGTCGAAGCGCAGCGTTCGGCTCACGCCGTTGGTGTCCACCGGCACGCCATTGTGGTCGTAGCGCAGGCCCAGGTTCAGCGTCAGGCGCGTGTTGACGCGCCAGTCGTCCTGCACGTAGAAGCCGGTGCGCCACTGGCGGATGCCGCCAATCGGAATGCCTTCGGGCGTGCGTGCGGTGCGCGGGTAGCCGAGCATGAACGCCGCCGCCGCATGGCCGGTGATGTCGCGCGTGAAGTCGAGCGCCCCGAACGGCGCGTTGACGCTCGTCGCATCGCCGTGCAGGCGCCGCAGGTCGAAACCGGCCTTCAGCGCGTGGCGTCCGCGAATCACCGTGAGGTTGTTCACGAACTGGAACGTCTGGCTCTTGTCGATCGCCTCGCCGCCGGTGCTGTCGCCGAAGCCGTTGTAGCCCTGGATGGTGATGGTCGGGAAGCCGACCTCGATCTCGCTGGGCTGACGGCCGCTCGGACCGCCGACGAGCATCCCGCCGATGCCGAGGTCGCTGGGCACCGAGAAGCCGGTACCGGCGCGCGGGCTCAATCGCTCGAGGTTGCCGCGCATGTAGCCGAAGCGCACCTCGTTGAGGATGTTGCTGCTCCACGTGGTGACGTGCTGCACGGCCATGCTGTGGTTGTCGAACAGGCGGGCCACCGGGAAGTTCGGGTTGATCGGCGTCGTCGGGTTGTCGCGCCCCTGGTACAGGTAGTGGCCGAAGATCTTCTGGCGGTTGCTGATGACGTGGTCGACGCGGGTGATCGCCTGGTGGATCTGGTCGTCGTTGAGCGTCACGCCGAGCAGGTTGTTGGTGCCGGTCTGGTTCGGCGATGGCTGATAGCGATCGAGCATCGCCACCGCGATCGGATCGAGCCGGTTGGCCGGGATGATGTTGCCGGGGAACTGCTGGCCGGTCAGCGGG
>DATJTM010000620.1:0-3880 GCA_035503395.1 Luteitalea sp. | reverse complement strand
CAGCTTGAGTATCCGCTTGTATTCGTCGGCCCAGCTCGTGGGCTCTTCGAAGGCGTGATCCTCGACGGGGTACAGCGCGAGCTCCCAGTTCTCCTTGCGCAGCTCGATCAGCTTCTGCGCGAGGCGGATCGAGTCCTGGGCGTGGACGTTGACGTCGACCAGGCCGTGGCAGATGAGGAGCGCGCCCTTCAGGCCATCCGCGAAGTAGATCGGCGAGCTCTTGCGATAGGCCTCGGCGTCCGACTGCGGCAGGTTCAGGATGTTGGCCGTGTACGGGTGGTTGTAGTGCGCCCAATCGGTCACCGGCCGCAGCGCGGCGCCGGCGGCGAACGCGTCGGGCGTGGTGAACATCGCCATCAGCGTGATGAACCCGCCGTAGCTGCCGCCGTAGACACCGACCCGCTTCGCGTCGACCTTGTGCGACGCCGCCAGGTACTTCGCGCCGTCGACGATGTCCTCGAGATCCTTGCCGCCCATGTGGCGGTAGATGGCGGTGCGCCAGTCGCGGCCGTAGCCGCTGCTCGCACGGTAGTCGACGTCGAGCACCACGTACCCCATCGACGCGAGCAGGTGGTGGAACATGTACTCGCGGTAGTACGTGGACCAGTAGCGATGCGCGTTCTGCAGGTAGCCGGCGCCATGGACGAACACCACGCCGGGCCGCGAGCGGTGGCGCTTTGCGCCGACCATCTCCGGCGTGTAGAGCCGCGCGTACACCGTCTTGCCGTCGCGCGACGTGAACGTCACCAGCTCCGGGTCGAGCCACTTGTAGGACGACCACTCCGGCGACGGGCTGGTCGTGACCCGCACCGGCGACGCCGTATTCGCGTAAGGCGTCACGAACACTTCCGGCGGGCGGTTGCCGGTCGACTGGACCAGCCCGATCGTCCGCCCGTCGGGCGACACCTCGCCAGCGGTCGCGCCAGGCAACGACGTCAGTCGCGTCCGCGTGCCACCACTCGCCGGCAGCGCGTACAGATGCCGCTCCCCCGGGTGGACTTCGCTCGTCGTCAGGTAGAACGTCGCGCGGTCGGTCGACAGCGCCACGTCGGTGACTTCCCAGGCGCCCTCGGTCAGCGCGACGGGCGCGGCGGTCGTGCTGTCGACGTCGAGCGCATAGAGGTGCTGCCAGCCGCTCTTCTCGGACGTGAACCACAGGCGATGACCGCCGGGCAGCCAGCCGAGGCTCGGGGAGCCCTGCCCGAATCCCTCGCGCACCCACGCGTCGTCGTGCTGATGGTCGAGGACGGTCACGGCGCCCGTCGCCGGGTCGAGGCGGACGATCCAGCGGTCCTTGTTGTCGGCCGCCCGCACCGTCCCCACCGCCACCGCGCCATCGTCGGACAGCTGCGGCATCGTCCAGCGGACGTCGCGCGGCGCCTTCTCGGTGCCGCCGGCTGCGGCGAGCGTCATCCAGGTCGTCTTCCGGCTCTCGAGGTCGAGGACGGCGAGCAGCGCCTTCGCCTGCACGTCGCCGACCTTGGTCCGGCCCGGAAGATCACCGACGTAGCCCGACTCGGTCACGTAGTCGGGCACATCGGCCGTCTTCGCGTTCTCGGGGCGCTCGGTGACGATGGCCCAGACGTAGCGGCCGGAGCGATCGAGCTGCATGTCGGCCACCGTCTGGCGGGCGCGCAGTTCGAGCTTCGGCAGGGCGTCCTTCTTGCGGCGCGCCTCGTCGCGCTCCCGTCGCCTGGTCGTCTCGCGGACGTGCGCGAGCAGGTCGGCCTCCTCCTTGACCAGGGCGGCCTGGCTGTCGGTCTTCTTCGGGTCCGGCGTCGTCGGACCTGACTCGGCGAGTTGCTGGATGCCACCGCCGGCCAGCGGCGCGACGAACAAGCCGCCGTCGCGGACGAAGGTCACGGCGGATTCGTCGCGCGCCCAGCGCGGGGACGATTCGGCTCCGGCGGTGCGGGCGATGTCGACCTTCGTGCCGGCGACGGTGTCCAACAGGGTCACATCGCCGCGGGCGGCACTGAGCACGCGGCGGCGGGCCCGGTCCCACTGCCCCACCGTCGGTGGCGCCGAGCGGCGTTCCTCGTCGGTGAGGCGTCGCAATCCGGTGCCGTCGGCCTGCACGACCCAGGTGCCGGCTTCATCGTCGCCGCGGGCCTGCCACTCGAAATAGAGGCGGGTGCCATCGCCGGACCAGCGGAGGCCGGACGGCGGGTAGCCGACCAGGTCGGGGCCGCGCATGATGCCGTCGACCGAGAGCGTGAATCGGCCAGCGGCGGTCGCGGGTGCCGATGCGGCCGGCGCGGGGGCCGGAGCGGCCGGAGTGCTCGTTTGGGCCACCAGCGGCGTAATGACGGTGACGGCGAGCGACAGGGTGGCGGTCGCGACACGGCGGACGGCTACGGGCATGGACACGACTGAGGGTGGACTGCTGGCTCCGGGACGGGGCCGCAAGGTGCACGCATTGTGCATTTCCGCCGGGAAATTGCCAATCGCGGGACGCCAGTGTGCGAAATCGGACAGGAGACGGCGGAAAAAAGCGGTTGTATACTCCGCACCCGAACCACGCCCCCCGTGCTTTCGTCTATTGGTTCGGCCACAAACCAGGACATCACCACTCCGTCCCGGAGGCCCCCTATCGTGCTGGTTCCCTTGGAGATGGAGTTGACGTCCGTGATCCGATCGGTCTCCCCGTTGCTTCGCCGCTGCGCGCTGACCCTGTCCCTGCTGGGCGTGGCCGCGGGCGCGTCGGCCCAGGAGCCCCCGCCGGCGCAGCCGGTGGCGCCGCCGCCGCCCGAGTCGCAGCCGAAGCCCGCGACGCCGCCGCCCGCCGGTCCTGTGCGCCGCATCACCACCGAGGAGGCCGTCGCCTCGGCGCTACAGCAGAACGTCGCGCTGCGCGTCCAGCGCATGGACCCGACGATCACCGAACTGGACATCGCTGCGGCATACGGCAGCTGGCTGCCGGCGCTGACCGGGCAGCTGTTCTACCAGGACCTCGAACAGCCGGTGGCGACCATTCTCCAGTCGGGCGCTGGTCAGTCGAATTTCTCGCAGAGCCAGTGGCTCGGCAGCTTCGGCGTCGAGCAGGTGCTGCCGACCGGCGCACGCTACTCTGCTGGTTACGAGGCCTCGCGCAACAAGAGCAACAACCGGTTCGCGACCCTCAATCCGAGCACCCGCGGCAACCTGACGTTCTCGTTCGAACAGCCGCTGCTGCGCAATCGGGGCGTCGACAACACGCGCCTGAACATCATCATCAGCAAGAACAACCTGGCGATCAGCGATCTCGACCTGCGCAACACCGTGGTGACCACGGTGCGCAACGTCAAGAACGCCTACTGGGACCTGGCGGTGGCGCTGTCGAACCTCGCGGTGCAGCAGCAGACGCTGGAGCTGTCGCGACAGACGCTCGGCGACAACCGCAAGCGCGTCGAAGTCGGCACCATGGCGCCGATCGACATCGTGCAGGCGGAAGCCGAAGTGGCCTCCAACGAAGAGAACGTGATCATCGCGGAGCAGAGCGTGGCGCAGGCGCAGGATCGCCTGCGTGCCCTCATCCTCGACCCGGGCACGGCCGACTTCTGGGCGACCACCTTCGAGCCCGCCGACACGCCGGCGCTGGCCGCCAATCCGGTGGACGTCAACGCCGCAGTCGACAACGCCATCAAGAATCGCCTCGACCTCCAGCAGTCGCGCAAGCAGCTCGAGAACAACGAGGAACGCATCAAGTTCTTCAAGAACCAGGTGCTGCCGGCGGTTGGCTTCAACGTCGACTACGGGCTCGCCGGGCTCGGCGGCTCGATCATCGAGATCGATCAGAGCGATCCGCTGAACCCCTCAGGCACGCCGAGGGAAGTCGGCAAGCGTCCCTACACCGACGTGGTGCGCGATATTTTCGGTCTCGATTTCCCGACCTGGTCGG
>DATJTM010000619.1:0-9859 GCA_035503395.1 Luteitalea sp. | reverse complement strand
CGCCGCTCGAGCGCAGGTACTGCCCGAGACGGATCAAGCCCTGTGCCGCAATCGCCGCCGCGGAGCTGTCGACCGGCTCGAAGTCGTTGAACGGATCGGCGGGACGATCGAGATAGTCGCCCATGGAGGCGAGCCCCGGCGCGCCGGTGTCCCAGTACGGCACGCCGCAAGTCGGCGTATGGCCGATATAGAAGTCGGCGGTGGCCCGAGCCGCGGCGAGATAGCGGTCGAGTACGGCGCGCTTGCCGCCGAACGGCTTGAATGCGGCGTCCTTCAGCGTCGCCAGGAACTCGAGTTCCTCGGCATAGCCGGTGATGATCCAGGCGAGCCCGCGCGTCCACGTCGAGAAGGGCGAGTAGCCCTGCTGCGTGGACGGGCAGCGGAACGACCCGTCGTTGACGTTGAACACGGCCTCGTGCACGACGCGGCCGCGCACGTCGTAGGCATCGCGACCCTCGCCGTAGAACACGACGAACCGCGCCGTGGTGTCGCCGTGCTGGATGAGGCGCTGCAACAGCGAGATCTTCCGATCGCGTTCGCCCATCAATGCGTGCCCGAGGTGATGGCCCAGGGCCAGTGACCGCAGCGACCGGATCGTGTCGGCGAACAGCGAATGCGGACCGTTGAACGACCGGATGTAGCCGAGCCCGTCGGGCAGGTCGGTCCAGCGCGCCGCCTGAATCGCACCCGAGAGCTTCAGCGCGAGCTCGTAGAAGTCGATCTCGGTCTGCGCCGCCTCGTAGCGTCCCTCGAGCGCCAGGCGCCGCAGGTTGCCGTACGTGGAGACGTTGTTGAATCCGTGATCGTGCACGCCGACGTGACTGACGTGGCTTGCCATGTGCGCCACCGTGCGCGACCGACCGAGGTCGAGCATCGCCGTGTCGCCGGTGGCGTCGAACTGCACCAGCGCCGAGCCGAACTGGAAGCCCTGCGTCCATTCGGTCCAGCCGCGCGAGGTGTACTTGCCGGCCGCGGTGAAGACGGGCGTGCCTGACGCCGGCGTCCAGGCGCGCTCGACGGCGTCGATCTTGGTGGCCGAAAGCTCGAACAGGCGGGTGACGGCCGGCAGCAGCGCCTTTGGGGTCAGCGTCGAATCGATGCGAATCATGTCGTGTCGGGAAGGCGCCGCGGCGCGACGCGCAGTGGCTCAAAGTCGGCGGATGTGGAACCCGCCATCGAGGTGGATGACGTCGCCGGTGGAGAACGGAAAGGCGCCGGCGAGCACTGCCCGCACGGCCCGGCCGACGTCCTCGGCCGTGCCCCAGCGGCGCTGCGGCACGAGGCCCTCGGCGATCAGCGCGTCGTACTTGCCCTTCACGCCGGCCGTCATGTCGGTGGCCATGATGCCGGGCCGCAATTCGAGCACCTGCACGCCCTGGTCGGCGAGGCGTAACGCCCACAGCTGCGACGTCATCGCGAGCCCCGCTTTCGAGATGCAGTACTCGCCGCGATTGATCGACGCGGTGTCGGCCGAGATCGACGTCACGAACAACACCTTGAATCCCGTCGAGAGTGCCGATGCGTAGCGCGTGGCGAGCCAGTGATTGGCGACGGCCTGCGTGAGGAAGAACGGACCCTGCAGGTTGACGCGCAGCAATTCCTCGAAGGACGCCTCGCTCGTCTCGGTGAGATCGGCGCGCACGCGTGGCGCCATGCCGGCATTGTTGACCAGCGCGTCGACGCGACCGAACGCTTCGAGGGTCTGAGCCAGCGTCGCGGCGCGATCGTCGCGGCTGCCGATGTCGCCCTTGATCGCCACGAATCGCTGCCCCGCGTCGGTGGCCGCGGCTTCACATGCGCCGACCGTTTCGCGCGCGGCCTCGCCATTGCTGGCGTACGTGAAGGCGACCGACATCCCGGCCGCCGCCGCCTCGATCGCGATGCCCCGGCCGAGTCCGCGGCTGCCGCCGGTGACCAGGACCACCGGAAGGGTGCTCGTCATCGCCGGCGATTCTACGCCGAAGTCGGTACCCGCGCCGGGTCGTGTCCAGGCACGCCGCAGCTATACTCGCGGCCACACACGTGTGTCGCGCGTTACTCCGCACGCGTGCAAGGACTCAAGCATGAAGAGGCTCTTCTCCTCCGTCGTGATGCTCGGGTGTGCCCTCGCGGGTGTGGCGACCGTCGCCACCCAGGGGCTGCCGCAACCGCCGGCCACGCCCGCGAGTCCGGTCGCGCCAACCCAGGCCGCGGCGCCGCGGCCGCGCCCGACGCCGCCGACGCGTGATCCGAACGCGCCGGGTCACGTGGCCAAGACCGAACTGCCGGACGGCGCCGTGCCGCCCGTCGACCGCAACGGCAACTTCATCGTCGGCCCGACGCATGCGCCGGCGCGGGAGACGCTCGTGAAGGAGGGCGTGCCGCAGGGCACGGTCCACGAGTTCACGATGTCGTCGACCGACAGCAAGTTGTATCCCGGCGTCGCTCGCGACGCAGGCACCTTCGGCACCCCCGATCCGAACGATCCGAAGAAGCTGGTGGTGACCACCAGTCGGCCTGCGCCATGGACGCGCAAGGTCGCTGTCTACGTACCCAAGCAGTACGTCGCCGGCACGGCCGCGCCCCTCATCGTCGGCGCCGACGGTCCAGACCCGATGCTCTTCACGGTGCTCGACAACCTGATTGCCGAAAAGCGCGTACCCGCGATGATCGCCGTCTCGATCGCCAACGGCGGCGGCGACGCGCAGGGCAGCCAGCGTGGGCTCGAGTACGACACGATGTCAGGCAAATATGCGGAGTTCGTTGAGACTGAGGTGCTGCCGCAGGTCGAGAAGCGCTTCGGCGTAACACTCTCACGCAACCCCGATCAGCGCGCGACGATGGGTTGCAGCTCCGGCGCATCGGCGGCCTTCTCGATGGCGTGGTATCACCCGGAGTGGTATCACCGCGTCCTCAGCTACTCGGGCACGTTCGTCAACCAGCAGTGGCCGTCGAACCCCGAGACCCCCGGAGGGGCGTGGGAGTATCACGCGACGATCCTGCCGGCCAGCCCGAAGAAGCCGATCCGCATGTGGATGCACGTCGGCGATCGCGACCTCTACAACCCCAACACCATGCGCGACGACATGCACGACTGGGTGCTCGCCAACGAGCGCATGGCCCGGGTCCTCGCCGACAAGGGCTACGCGTACCAGTACGCCTTCGTCCGCAACGCCGGCCACTGTGATCGCGCGGTCAAGGCTCAGACATTGCCACAGGCGCTTGAGTGGCTGTGGCAGTGACGACTTCGCGCCGAAGTCAGAAGTCTGAAGTTCAAAGTCAGAAGGAGAGCCTGAGGCGGCTCGTCGCGCCGGGGGCTATACGTCGCCGCCCAAGCGTCTGACGCAGGTCGTCAGAATCGCGACAAGCTCGTTGGCCTCCTTCAGCAACGCGGTCACAGTTGATGGCGACGACGCGCGGCAGGCCTGACCGATGATGGTGAGCCAGTGCTGCGACTCCTTGGCTTCGCGGAGGGCTCCGCGGCGTAGTACCAGAAGGTGACGTCGGCTGTTTGCAGAATCTGCCTCTGCGCAGTGGGCTCCGATCGAAGTCCCTGCAGCGAGGAGCTGATCGAGGATCTCGAACGGGATCGCCCGCCGCTTGAGCTCAACTTGCACGAACTCCGTCACCTGCACGCCGAAGGCCGTCGAACGTTCGCGCAGAGGAGTGGCCATGGCGCCAGTCTCTGTAGCACGCGGCGTGCCAGGCCGGTCGCCGTCATAGCGGCGGCCGGTCCCGACTACTGCAGTCTTCTGACTTTTGACTTGTCTTCTGACTTGAGACTTTAGACTTCGACCTTTAGTGTTGGTCAGGAATGGCCGATACCGGTTTCGCGAGCGAGCACGTCGAGCGTGCGGCTGTAGAGCTCCTGCACTTCCTCGGGACTGCTCGCGATCACGGTAAGCCCCAACTTACCGTACTCCGACAAGGCGCCGATCAGGTGGAAGAGCACGCCTGACTCGGTGCGGTGGCTGTAGTGCAGGCCGTTGTCGGTGACGATGTCAATCAGGTCCTCCGGCAGGACGCCGCGATAGGTCGAGGCACGGAGGTTGTCGGTGGCCATGTAGTACTTCGGGCGGCCGCTCAGCGAGATGAACATGCCCGAGCCGGTGTCGAGGGTGCCGCCGGTCAGGAACTGCAGCGCGAGGAACGGGTGGGTGGTGCCGAGCACTCGGAGATTGATCTCGAGGGCGGTCACCTTCCACGGCTCGTCTGGCGTGTCCTTGTAGGCGAGGAAGTCGACACCGAAGCGGCTGACGACATCGGCGCGCGCGAGCACCTGGCCGACCCGGATGCTGCGTTCCTGGATCGCCATGCGGTAGTCGTCGCGGGCCGGGAAGCTGCACCCCTGGTAGATCTGGCCCGACGGCCCGCCGAGGATCTGATCGTGGGTCGAGGTCGGTAGCACTTCGCCGGCCGGGCTCGTCCGCAGCTGCGCCGAAGGCGAGACCTTGATCGCGGCGTCGATGAACTCCTCGACGATGCCGCCCATCCGCGAGAACTTCTGGAAGTAGTTCTGGTGCGTCTCCCAGGGCACCGCGAATTCGAGGGCGCGCAGCGCCTTACGGATCGCGAACCGGTCGTCCACCTGCTCGGGAAAACGGAAAATCGCGTTGCCCTCGCCGGAAAAGCTGTCGTTCAACTTGACGACGGCGCGCCGCAGACCGGGCCGGCGATGGGCGAGTTCGACGAGTGCGTCCTCGACGTCGGCTTCACCGGTGAGGTCCTCGAAGCCCTCCGGCAGCTCGACGTCGGCTTCGCGGAACACCTTGCGGCTGCCCGACTTGGTGCCGAGGTAGTTCAGCTTCGGGTCGAGGCCGTTGAGCGGGATGCCGAGCAGCACCGCCAGCTTGCGTTCCAGCGGCGTCGAGTTGAACACCGTGAGGTACGCGCGCGAGGGATCGGGAATCGCCTCGCGGATGCGCTCGATCAACCGCGGGCGCTCGAGCACCTTCTGCGTCAGCGCTCGCGGTGACGCGTCGTACGTGCACAGCATCGTCAGTCGCGCCCGCGCGTGACTCGCCGGCACGCCGGCCAGCAGGTGCAGGTAGTAGTCGAGGATCAGCGGATGGACCGGCTGCGATGTCACGTAGACGACGTGCGCCCGCGGGTTGCGCAGGCGGATCAGCAGGAACAGCAGGCGCTCTTCGTAGAACGTCGCGCCATCGAGCTTGCGCAGTTCGTCCTGGTCGAGGGTGAGCGACGGCACGACGACAGAGGTGCCGGGCTGGTCCTCGCGTCGCATCAGCACGTCCCACACGGCCTTCAGGCGCGGCTTGAGTTCCTCGAAGCGCTGCAGTTCCTCTTCGGTCGACAGCGTGGCGGCAAACGGCGGCTGCGGGATCACAGGGCGGCTCCCAGTTCTTCGAGCGACAGCACTTCACCGCTGGCCAGCATCGCCAGCGGGGTGGTGCGCTCGTGCAGCGGCCACGGGCGATCGAGCGACTCGGCGAGCAGCCGGAGGCGGCGCAGCAGGTGGTATCGCAGCGGCCCGTGCAACGAGAAGCTGGACGTGAGGGCGAGCTGCTGCTCGCCGGCGCGATCGTCGAGGGTCTCCATCAGGGTGCGTCGCCGCTCCTCGTACCAACGGTCATCGATCTTGCCGTGCGCATGGCGGCGCCGCAGCAGGGCCAGCTGGCGCGGCCGGTTGACGATCTCGGGATGGTGGTTCACCCCGAGGATGCGTGGCATGCCGTCGGCCGCATCCCGGGCCACTTCGAGCATGGTCAGCGCCGGTCCGACCGGGCCGCCCACGCCGAGGGTTTCGTAGCCGATGGCCTGCATGTCGGCCGGTAGCGGGCCGTGCGGCAACAAGTCGTACAACCGGCTGTCGAGGATCGCGATGCGCTGCGACGGGCCGGCCTGCTGGCTCAGGAAGCGGAACCACGGATGGGCGCGCGCGTGTTCGGTGAGCGCGTTCTCCATGATGCCAGCGCTCTTGCCGCCCTTCTCCGGACCGCGCAACGCCGCGTCGGCCACGCCGAGCCACCGGCACATGATGCCGAACGAGTGGCAGATGGCCAGCAGCACGCCGTCCGGGTGGGCCCGCAACTCATCGAAGAGCTGGAACACCTGCGGCTCCCACGCCGGATTCTCCTTGATGCCCTGACTGCCCGTGTCGACGCCGTCGTTGCAGCGTGGATCGAGATGACCCGGACCGCCCGTCCCCAGGCAGAGCAAGCCCCGTGTCGCGTCCACCCGCGGAGTCCCACCCGCTCGCCGCACGTCGTACGACACGACCCGCACGCGCAGGTCGGCGGCCTCGAGCGCACCCCGCAGGTCGCACACCACCTGCCTGATCGAACGGATGACGGCGGCATGTCCGAGGTTGGGCCAGCCGTGGTTCATGTCGAGCACGGCGACATCGACGGCATTGGCAAGCGGTGCGGGCGCCTCGTCACGGGTCCTGACGCGCTGGTACGAGAACCCGCTCGCGAGATCGCGGGTAGGACAGGCGGCGACGCAGGCGTCGTGCCCGTGCACGTACTGGTAGCGGCAGTCGAAGGGCACGTGGGGCTAAATCCTACAACCCGTCGGGTGCCACCGGCGCGACGACGGTCAGTGACGCGCGTCATGGACGCGCACCCTGCTCACCCTTTTTGGCCTTTTCGAACTTTTCGCCCTTTGGCTGTGCGACCCTTTTCGCCCTTTACCGTGCGTAGATGCTGAGCTACGGCGTTGGAGGTGCCGCCGGAGGCTGTGCGCTCGCGATGGTGGAGTCCAGGGCGCGCCGCGCCAGCCAGCCCAGAATGCCCAGCACGACGATCGACAGCCCGATGGCCACCGCCGCCGACCCGAACGCGTCGCGGTGCCGGAAGTCGAGCGCTGACAGGTGGGCGCCCGCCCGCACGGCGACCGCTGTCCGCGGCGCCAGTCCGGCCAGCGTTCCCAGCAGATAGGCGCCGATCGGCACGCGGGCAGCGGAGAGCGCGGCGTTGCTCAGGGCGAACGGCGAATTCGGCGGCAGGCGGACGAGTGCCACGACGAGCACCGTCTTCCACCAAGACCGCCCGACCAGCGCGTTGCGCACCGCGAGCCACGTGGGCCGCTCGGCCAGCAGGCGCTCGGCGTGGTCGCGCGAGACACGCCCGGCCCAGACGTAATTGATCGCTGACGCAAGCAGGAAGCCGGCGAGGGCGGCCGGCAGTCCGACCCGATCGCCGAACGCCCAGCCGCCGAGGATCGCCGGGGCGTAGGTCGGCAGCAGCGCGAAGCCGCCGAGGACGCCGAAGCCGCCGACGAACAGCGCGACGCCGGTGGTGCCGCGGGCCTGCAGCCAGGGGCCGATCGTCGAGAGATAGCCGAGGAGCAGCGCCGCGCCGACCGGCGGCAGGATGAGCGACACGGCCGCCAGCGGCGCCAATCGGCGCGTGGCGCGTGCCGCGGCATCGTCAGCGGGGGCCGTCATTGCACCCAGCCCCCGACACGTGCGTGCGGTGTCGTCAGTCGCGTCCCGTGGAGTGCTTCCATCGCTTGTACACCTCCCACACCAGCGGCAGCACCGAGATGAGGATGACGGCGATGA
This sequence comes from Luteitalea sp., assembly GCA_035503395.1. Taxonomy (GTDB): domain Bacteria; phylum Acidobacteriota; class Vicinamibacteria; order Vicinamibacterales; family Vicinamibacteraceae; genus Luteitalea. The sequence continues at coordinate 2,355 of DATJTM010000619.1, read as the reverse complement.
TGATGCGGTGGATCTGCTCGGCCAGCGGGCTCAGGCCGAGGAAGTAGCCGATCCAGAGCAGGCTGGTGACCCACAGCACGCCGCCGGCGACGTTGTAGGCCACGAAGCTGCGATACGGCATCTGCGCGACGCCGGCGATGAACGGCACGAAGGTCCGCATCACGGGCACGAAGCGGGCGATGATCAGCGAGCTGCCGCCCTTGGTCGCGTACAGTTCCTGGGCTTCGTACAGGTACTTCTTCTTGAAGAAGCGGGAATCCGGCCGGTTGTAAATCGCGCGCCCGGCCCGCATGCCCAGCCCGAAGCCGACCTGATCACCGATTACCGCCGCCAGCACCAGCAACACGTTGGCCAGCCAGATGTTGATCGGCGGCAGCCCCGGGAACGCCCCGGCACAGACCACGCCGGCCGTCACGAGCAGCGAGTCACCCGGCAGGAAGAAGCCCGCGAGCAGGCCGGTTTCGGCGAAGACGATCGCCACGAGGATGCTCAACCCGCCCCAGGCGATGAGCGCGCGGACGCCCTCATCGCTGTGGAGGGTGCGCACCCAGGACAACAGGTCAGCAATCCATTCCATGCAGTGTCGATCCAGCGTGCCACCGCCTCCGCCGAGGCATGGCGGGCAGGCAGGCCGTGCGGCCGGACACACCAGCATACGCTGTCGCCGCCGGCGGGCCTGTTCTAGACTGGGCCGGTTCGTGGAAACGCCGTGACTGGAAACGACTTCACCCACCCGCTGGCCACCGAGGACGTGATGGCCGAGGTGCGGGCGCGGGTCCGCGCGGAGCTCCGGAGCCGGCTGGTGCGCGGCGGGGTGCGCGAGTTCGAGGACGAAGCCGTCTTCCGGGCCGCGGAGCAGCTGCTTGCGCGGGCCCTCGAACAGCGCGACCGCCAGTCCCTGCTCCTGCCCGAGCTGCTCGACGACGAGGACGACTGGCGCGTCAATCCGTCCTTACGATTCGCCAGCCACCGCCCGATTGCCGGCGGCATGGTGATCTGGCTCAAGCAGAAGCTGGTGCTGCCGGTCACCCGCTGGCTGTACGACTACTCGCGCGAGAACTTCGCCCGCCAGGAACGCCTGAACTTCGTCCTGATGGCCTGCCTGCAGCAATTGACGGTGGAGCACGCCCGCCTCACGGCGCGGTTGGCCGCGCTCGAGCGCGCGCAGGGCGGGCAGGATCCGCCGCGAGACGAGGCAGACCGCTCGTGAAGCTCGCCTGCGTGGTGCAGCGCTACGGCGCTGAAGTGACGGGCGGCGCCGAGGCCCACTGCCGCGCCGTGGCCGAGCGCCTCGCGGAGCATCACGACGTCACCATCCTCACGAGCTGTGCGCGCGACTACCTGACCTGGCGCAACGTCTACACGCCGGGCGAGAGTCGCCTCGGGCCGGTGCGCGTGCGCCGCTTCCCGGTCACGCACCCGCGCGACCTGCACCGCTTCGCCGACCTCAGTCACGAGGTCTTCGGACGCCGATCGACCGTCGAGACGCAGCACGCCTGGTTCGAGGAGAACGGACCGACCGTCCCCGACCTCCTCGATCACCTGCGGAGCGAAGGAACCCAGTACGACCTCGTGTTGTTCTGGTCCTACCGCTATTACCCGAGTTTCTTCGGGCTGCCGCTGGTGCTCGATCGCGCCATCCTCGTGCCGACCGCCGAAGAGGACCCGACGATCTGGCTCGACGTCCTCGCCGACTACTTCACGTTGCCGGCGGGCTTCGTGTTCCTCACGGAGGAGGAGCGCGATCTCGTCGCCAGCCGGGCGCGCGGCCCACTGCCGCCGTCGTGTGTCATCGGGGCTGGGCTGCCGCCGGCCGAACTGCCGCATCCCGAACTGCGAGGCGAACTCGAGAACATGGGCGTGAGCTTCCCGTACGCGCTCTATCTCGGTCGCGTCGAGAAGAACAAGGGCTGCGACACGCTCTTTCGCCACTATCGCCACTACGTTGACGAGGGCCGTCCGTCGTTGCCGCTGATCCTGGCCGGGCCCGAGTTCATGGAGGTGCCCAGCCATCCCCAGATCCGGCCGCTCGGATTCGTGCCCGAACACCTCCGCGAAACGCTCCTCGGCAGCGCCCGCACGTTGATCATGCCGTCGCCGTACGAGAGCCTCAGCCTCGTGCTGCTCGAGGCCTGGAATCACGGCGTGCCGGCCCTGGTGAACGGCGGCTGCAAGGTGCTCAAGGGCCAGACGCTGCGCGCCAACGGCGGCCTGTACTACCACCACGCCAACGAGTTCGTCGAAGGACTGACGCTGCTGGCCACCGACGAGCAGACGGCGGTGCGGTTCGGTGCGCAGGGCCGCGCCTACGTCGAGACGTGGTACCGCTGGCCGCGTGTGATGGCCACGCTCGAG
>DATJTM010000618.1:0-2922 GCA_035503395.1 Luteitalea sp. | reverse complement strand
GCGCAGCGTGTCCAGGTGTGTGCGCCAGTCCACCAGGTTGTGCACCTGCATCAGCTCGATTCGAGCGTCGCGCAGCTTGCGCATCGACGCCTCCATCTGCGCGATTCCCGCCGCACGCCCCTCGGTCCACACCTTGGTGGCGACGAAGGCCGCTGTGCTCCACTCACCAGCGGCCAGCAGGTTCCCTGCGACTTCCTCCGACGTCCCGTACATGGGTGAGCTGTCGATGACGCGTCCACCGGCATCGAAGAGGGCCCGGAGGACGGCCGCGAGTTCGGTCCGGCGCGCGCGGTCGACACCAGCATCGAAGCCACGCCAGGTGCCGACGCCGATGACGGGTACGTCGACACCGGTCGATGGAATGCGTCTGGTGAGCATGCGGGGTCGTCCCTGTGAGGCTGTCGACGTCCCTCCGAGCGCTGCGGCTCCAAGCCCGGTACTGAGCCGCCGGAGGAACTGTCCACGCGTGAGGGTCATCGTCGTGCCAATGCGAACAGCGGCTCCGGTTCGCCGGCGCCGAGCACGAGGTTGGCGACGTGCTCGCCCAGCGCTGGTCCCATCTTGAAGCCGTGTCCGGATCCACCGCCCACGAGCCAGACATTGTCGGCGTGCGGATGACGGTCGACGAGGAAGTGTGAGTCGGCCGTCAGTTCGTACTGACAGACTTCCGATCCGAGCAGCGGTGCGTCGGCGAGCGCCGGGAATCGACGACGGAGGAACGTTCGCGCTTCACCGAGCATCTCGGGCGTGTGCGAGCGATCGCCATGTGTCGGGTCGAACGTCGCGCCGTACGTGTCGTCGGCGAACTTGAAGCCGCGCTGCGCGTTGCCCGGAATGCCGTAGACCATGCGCTCGGCGTAGTCCAGCCAGACCGGCATCGCTGGCGGCAGCCAGCGCACGTCCCCGGCCGGGGTACCGAAGTAGAACGACTCCTGGCGCGACGGCCTGATGCGTGATCCGACCACATCGGGGAAGAGCGTGCCGAGCCACGGGCCGCAGGCGAACACGAAGTGATCGGCGTGCAGCGTCTGTCCGTCGGCCAGGTGCAGCGTGCGGAGCCGGCCGGTCGTGTCGTCCACCGGTGAGGTGCCGCCGGCGTGCGAGGCGGCTCGACCCGTGATCGAGATGCCGCCTTCGGCGACGAGCGCCTCGACCACGTGTTCGCAGGCGCGGCGGGCGAGCGCGTAGCCGGCGCCGGGCTCCCACAGCGCGTGCGTCACGCCGTCGAAGGACATCTGCGGCCAGCGGCGCGCCGCGTCGGCCGGGTCGATCCACTCGACGGCCAGGCCGCTCGCACGCATCGGCTCGACCGACGCCTCACCGAAGGCAGGGTCGCCGGAGAACAGCCACAGCGCGCCGACGCGATGGAAGAAGTGCCGCCCACTTCGTGCGTCGTGCGTCGTCCAGAGCTCCATCGCCCTGGCCGCCATCTGCGTATAGATGGCGCGGTCGCCGTACGTCCCGCGGATCACGCGTGTCTCGCCGCCGGAACTGGCGCGCGCGTGACCCGGTCCCCACGCGTCGACCAGCGTCACCTCGGCGCCGGCCCGACGCAGCATCAGCGCCGTCCAGCCCCCGAAGGCGCCAGCACCTACGACAACCACGTGTAATTTCACAATTTCATGAGTTCGGAATTTCACCACCACCTCGACGCTTCGAAGGTTGGCGGTGGTGATGAAATTCAGAAATTCCGCAATTCTGCAATTGCTAGTGGATCCCCGTCTCGCCCGAGAGCTGCTTGGCGAGGTCGCCCATCACGGCCTTGGCGTCGCCGAACAGCATCAGCGTGTTGTCGGCGAAGTACAGCTCGTTCTCGATGCCCGCGAAGCCGGGGTTCATCGACCGCTTGATGGCGATGACGGTCTTGGCCTTGTCGGCGTCGATGATCGGCATGCCGAAGATCGGGCTGCCCTTGTCGTGCCGCGCCGCCGGGTTGACGACGTCGTTGGCGCCGAGGATGACGCACACGTCGACCTGGGACATCTCGGGGTTGATGTCGTCCATCTCGACGAGCTTGTCGTACGGGATCTCGGCCTCGGCGAGCAGTACGTTCATGTGGCCGGGCATGCGGCCCGCCACCGGGTGAATCGCGAAGCGGACGTCGATGCCCTTCTTGGTGAGCTGCTCGAACACGTCGCGCACGCGGTGCTGGGCCTGCGCGACCGCCATGCCGTACCCCGGCACGATGACGACGCGATCGGCGTTCTCCAGAATCTGCGCCGCATCGTCGATCGTCGCCGACTTGGCGGTGCGCTGCTCGACCGCTCCGGTGGCGGCCGAGACCTGGCCGAACGCGCCGAAGAGGACGTTGGTGAACGAGCGGTTCATCGCCCGGCACATGATGATCGAGAGGATCAGGCCCGACGATCCGTCGAGCGCGCCGGCGACGATCAGCAGCTTGTTCTCGAGCACGAAGCCCATCGCGACGGCCGCCAGGCCGGCATACGAGTTGAGCAGGGAGATCACCGTCGGCATGTCGGCGCCGCCGATCGGCATCACCAGCATCACGCCGAAGAGCAGCGCCAGCACGACGAGGACCGGGAACAGGAACGTGAGTCCCGGGTTGACGACCAGCGCCACGCCGATGACGGCCGCGGTCCCCATCAACCCGAAATTCACGAAGTTCTGTCCGGGATACGTGACCGGACGCGTCGGCAGGACCTCCTGCAGCTTGCCAGCCGCAACGAGACTGCCCGTACACGTCATCAGGCCGAGCGCGACCTCGAACACGATCGCGCCCGTCCGGAATGCCGTGAGATCGCCCTCGTGCAGGAACAGGTAGTACTTGCCGATGCCGACCAGGCCGGCGGCGAGGCCACCGAAGGCATGCGAGAGCGCCGTCCGCTGCGGGACGGCGGTCAGCGGCACCCACGACAGCGGGACGCCGACGATGGCGCCGAGCACGATGGCGATGGCAATCCA
>DATJTM010000617.1:0-4053 GCA_035503395.1 Luteitalea sp. | reverse complement strand
CACGTCGTGGCACACGACCGGCGCGATCTACTCCATGAGCCCGGCGACCGCGACGCCGCAGAAGCCGGTGGGCGAGTGGAACACGATGGAGATCGAGTTGCGCGGCCGCCGCACCCTCGTGCGACTCAATGGCGTGCTCGTGAACGACTTCGTCGAGGGTTCGCGCGTGCCACCGCGCGAGCATCACTACGAACCGATCCGAGGCGAACGTCCGGAGTTCGGCTACATCGGGATCCAGAATCACCACGAGCCACAGACCGTCCTCTTTCGCGAGATCACGGTCGTCAAGTAGACGAGATCGTCGGCCTTCGTCGGGCGGCCTTCGGCCTTCGGAACAGAGCCGGCAGGCGGTAGTCGGCGAGTCGGTAGTCAGAACGTCGGCGACGGGCAGGCGGCAGTTGGCCGGTCGGTAGGCGCCCAGCCATCGACCGGCCGTCGGCAACCAGCAGCCGGGACCGGCGGCACGCAAGTCGGCAGTCGATCACGGACAGTAGGCTCCAGGCTGGTAGGCTGTAGCCTGTAGACCTCCTCATGCGACATCACTCGATGCGCGTCGTCGTCGCGACCGTGTTGTCGATGCTCGTGCCGGTGGCGCTGGGGGCGCAGGCACGCGCGACACATCCGCCCGAGTTCTGGCTCGGCATCGTGGAGCGCGGCCTGGTGCTGCCAGAGGGTGAGCAGGCTTTGCCGCTCCTGCTCGAACTCCAACGATTCTTCGGGCACCGTGATGCCCGGCTGCGTGACGGGGCCGGTTATGGGATCACGGCGCGATGGGTGGTGCGCGAGAAGCGGCTCACCGACAACGAGATGCGGCGCCTCGTGGCGGCATGGCGAGCCGGTCTCGGGGCGACGGCCGATCCACACGGCGGCGACGCGACGTTGTACAGGTCGTTCTCGGCGCTCGGACTGTCGCTCGTCGCCGCTCGCGACGTGGAACAGAAGGCGCTCGATGCCGCGACGGTCAGTGCCCTTGTCGACGCCGCTGCGGCGCAACTCGACGCCAATACCGACGTGCGGGGCTACGACGCCGAGATCGGCTGGGTGCACGTGACGGCGCACACCGCCGACCTGCTGAAGTTCCTCGGACGACACGCCGCGTTGCCCCGCGAGCGGCAGGCGACCATCCTGACCGCGGTGGCCCGTCGCGCCGCGACGTCGCCAACTGTCTTCGCCTGGGGCGAAGGCGAGCGCCTGTCGCGGGCGGCCGCGTCGGTCCTGCGTCGCGACGACGTGGACGTGGCGGCGGTCGACACCTTCCTCGACGCGTTACTGGTGGCAGCGCGACGTGTCGACTGGGACCGCCCGGTCGATGCCAGCGCGGTGGCTACGCACGAGAACGCGAAGGGCATCCTGAAGGACCTGCATCTCGTGCTTTCTGTCGCCGGCAAGGACGACCTGCGTCAGCGCGTGCTGGCTCGACTCGAGAAACTGCCCTAGACCGTATCGTCGGTGCGGTCGGCCCGTCCAGGCGCGCCGAAGCCTTGGCGGAGGTGGGCGGGCCGTTCCGGGATGTGGTGTCACTTCGCGAGTGGGTCGGGCCGCATCTGGAAGCGGACGATCTTCGACGAGGTGCCCTTGCCGCCTTCCATGTGGAACGGCGCCCGGGTGCTGATGGTGGAGTAGAGCCCCCGCCCTTTCCAGCCGCCCTTCGGGTCGTCGATACGGCCATCCATCCACTTGGTGTAGTACCCCAGCGGATACGGCACGCGCAGCACCACCCACTTGCCGTCCTTCAGGACCAGCAGACCCTCGGATTCGTTGCCGGTGTTGATCGGTGTATTCGTGCTGCCGATGCCGAGCGTGTCGAACCAGTCGACCCACGTGTAGTAGCTGCCCTCGGCGCTGCCGCCGTCGGTCACGCCCTTCAACTGCGGCAGCGGCTCGGCATAGAGCGTCCAACCCTCGGGGCAGTGGTTCCCGGTCGCCTTCGGACCGTTCAGCGGGCCCTTGCACTTGCGACGGTCGAAGCTGGCCATGTGGCCGCTGGCCATCGCCGCCCAGACGACGCCGTTGCGATCGACGTCCATGCCACGCGGCGAGAACCCGCGCTTCTGCGGGTCGGCATGGTCGAACGGCGGCTCGTACACCTCGACCAGCGTCGTCTCCGGCGGATTGTTGCCGGGGACCAGGCGGACAGCGGCGCCGGGGAAGCCGAGCACCGAGCCCCAGATCGACCCGTCGGGCGCCGGCTGCACCGAGTAGAACGCGCCGTTGTAGCGCTTGTCCTTCGTCGGGTCGACGGGCTGGTTCGGCTCGACGGCGGCATCGCGCGTGCCATTGCCGTTGGTGTCCATGATCAGCGCCGTCCAGCCCTGTGACTTCTCCTCGTCGCCGGTCTGCTCGAACAGCTTCGTGTTGAGCCAGCCGACCACCTGGCCGCCACCGCTGGTCCACAGCGTGTTGTTGGCGTCTTCGGCGAAGGCAAGATGATGCGTCCCGAAGCACGTGCTGATGTGGGTCAGCTTCTTCGTCTTCGGGTCGTACATCTGCAGGTGCCGGCTGGAGCGGCCGATCGGGGTCAACTTCGCCGACGGATGCGTCGACCCTTCCTTACAGAAGGCGGGGTTGTCGAAGGGGCGCATCGCCGAAGTCAGCCACAGGCGTCCCTGGTGATCGAGCATCGGATTGTGGACGTTGTTCTTGCTGTTCCACAGCGGCTCGCTGCCCCAGTACGGCGACGGGGCGGCCATCTCCTGCGAGGTCGCGGGCGTGGCCGGGTCGCGCACGGTCAGCGGAATCCGGCTCGCGGTGTGCGTCTTCGGGTCGAGCACGGGCACATAGTCCGCACTCAATTCGAGTGCGCCGTAGAGCGGGCCGTTGGCGTTGATCGTCGGCGTGCGCCGGTCGGTCGAGACCTCGTCGTGGAGATAGTGCTTGGGATCGGCCCAGTCCCACTGCGTGATCACGACGTTGCGCTCGAGGCCCTGCGGCCGCGGCGGCGCCTGCGGCACCTCACCGGCCTTGATGCGGTCGGTCCATTTGGCGAACTCCTGGATCATCCGCGGCCCGACGGCATTCATCGTGCGCACCATGTCGGCGCCTGCCTGGCCGGACGCGAGCCGGCGCATCCAGGCATCGGTCGAGTTGTTGAACGTGCCGAGGGCGGGCAGGATGGTGCGCGTGCCGATGGTGCCCAGGCCGTGGCACGCCGTGCACCCGCCGTTCTTGACGATCCGCAGGTAGTGCTGCTGCGTCGCAATCGCCGGCTGGATGCCGCTGGTGGGGTTGCCGGGGAACTCACTCGCCGCCGGCACTTCGAGCAGCGACAGCCAGTAGCCCGACGGGTAGTAGTGGGCGGCCGCCTTCGCGTCGGGCGCGGGCACCGCCTTGAGCGCCACGGTCTGCCCCGGTGTCGCGGCCGTCTTCGGTGAGTCGACGAGGCCGTAACCACGCACCCAGACTTGATACGAGGCCTTGGGCAGGTCGGGCACGAGATACCGCCCCTGATCGTCGGTGACGACGATGCGGACGAACTTGGTGGGGAGGTCGGTCGTCTCGGCGATCACCCAGACGCCGCCTTCGGGTCCCTTCGGCCCGGTCACGACACCGACGATGTCGTCGGCGTCCTTCGCGATGCCGGCGGCGGGCCCCTGGGCGGCCTGCCCGCCGAGCGTGGTGTAGCCGAGCAGGGCCAGCACGGCCCCCGTGAGTAACGTGGACGTCAGGCGCATGTCGCTCCTCGGATCGTCGGGATGCTATCGCAGAACACGGTGCGGAGCGCCGCGATTCGGGTAAGCTGAACCCTCCACGACATGAAGGCCGCAGCTGGGCTGATCCTCGCGGCAGCATTGACGGGCAGCACGCTCGAGCAGCCTGGTGGCGTGTTCCGCGCGAGAACCGTCGTCACCGAGATGGAGGTCGACGTCCGTCGTCCCGATGGCACGCCGGTGGCCGACCTCACCTCCGCCGACTTCGAGGTGCTCGAGGACGGCGAGGTGCAAACGCTCATCAACATCGAGGCGTTGACACCGTTGACGCTGGCTGGGGATGCCGCCCTGACGACGGTCGCTCCCGCTGAGGTGTCGCTGTCTCGCGTGACCAACACGCGGCCGC
>DATJTM010000616.1:0-3817 GCA_035503395.1 Luteitalea sp. | reverse complement strand
GCCGTGGGCGCCGGCGCCTCGACGACGAGATCAATGCCGTCGACGTCGCCGCTGCCGGCCGTCGAGCGCGTGATCCGGCGGTCGACGGCTTCGCCGCGCTCCAGACCTCGCCCGGTCACGGTCTTGATGGTGAGTCCCTCGCGGCCTTCGACCGAGACCACTCGCGGTTGCGTGGCCCCGGCCTTGTGCCCCCACGAGACCCGGACGGACAGGGCGCTGGGCTGCTGGGCGCGGGCCTCGCTCGCCGCGACACCGGAAACGACGAGCCCGGCCAGGATGCCGGCAATGGCGCGATACGTCATGTGGCGCGCATCGTACGCACGTCGGCGGGCAACGCGGAACCGCTCCGTCTACCGGCACGGCTGTAGATTCCAGCTAATGGGATCGATGCCACGACAGCGGTGTGACGGGCGCGCCGCGACCACGCCGCCCGAGGTACAAACCCGCAGTCCCTCCCCCGTTCAACCGGAGTTCCTTCGCCCGATGCGTTTCCCCTGTGTCCTCCTCCTCTCGTCCCTCCTGTTCCCGGGTGCCGCGCTGGCGCAGCGCGCTGCGTTGCCGCTGGACGGCACCTGGTCCTTCCGTCAGGACCCGCAGGCGGTCGGCGAGAAGGAGCAGTGGGCGTCGAGCGACGTCGCGTTCTCGCGCGACATCACGGTGCCCGGTGCCTGGCAGGCGCAGGGCGTGGGAGAACCCAAGGGGACGCTGCGGCACGACTATGCCGGCGCGGCGTGGTATCGCCGCAACGTCGACGTGCCTTCCGCGTGGCGCGGCAAGGTGGTCAGCCTGCGCATCGGGGGTGCGCATCGCGAGACGACCGTCTTCGTCAACGGCAAGGAAGTGGGACGCCACAGCGGATTCAGCGCGCCGTTCTCGTTCGACGTCACCGAGGCCGTCAAGCCCGGTGCCGCCAACGTCGTCGCGCTCCGCATCGCCAACCCCGGCGCCGTGCCGCTCGACGGACCGCGCGAGCAGAAGGGCGACCGGCCGACCGGGATGCTCAACTACATCGGCAACTGGGGCGGGGTGTACGGGAGCGTCGAGCTCCGCGCTACCGACCCCGTGGCCATCGATCAGGTCTACCTGCAGCCGGATCCCGGGGCCGGCTCGGTGCGCGTGACGGCAACGGTACGCAACCGCGACACCCGTCCGTTTGCCGGTGAAGTGCGCGTCGACGTCGGGAAGGGCGCGACCGCGCGCGTGCCCGTGAGCGTGGCCGCCGCCGGCCAGGCCGAGGCCAGCGTCACGGTGACGATTCCCGCCGCGCGCCCCTGGTCGCCCGAGGACCCGCACCTGTACACGGCGACCGTCGCGCTCCGGCAGGGCGGACGCGTGCGCGACCAGATCGACGAGCGCTTCGGCCTGCGCAAGTTCACCACCAACGGCAACGTGCTTCTGCTGAACGGCACGCCGATCTACCTGCGCGGGTATGGCGACGACAACATCGAGGTGCTCACCGGCTTCCCGCCGTCTTCGCCCGACGAGTACCGTCGCCGCCTGAAGCTGGCCCGCGACTTCGGTTTCAACACGGTCCGCTTCCACTCGATGACGCCGCCCGAGGAGTTCTTCAAGGCGGCCGACGAGGTCGGGTTGCTGGTGATGGCGGAGCTGCCTGCTGCGTACACGCAGTACGTGCTGCCGCATCGCGAGCTGCTCCGTCGGGAGCTCACCGACATCGTCCTGGCGTACCGCAATCGCCCGTCGCTGCTCTCGCTCGCCTTCGGCAACGAGTTCAACCTGACGTGGCTCGACACCGAGGCGGAGCGCAAGACGTTCCTCGCCACGGTCGACGATTTCTACAAGCACGCGAAGTCCCTCCATCCGGACGGGCTCGTGCTCTCCAACGACGGCTACGTGATGAAGCCGACCGACATGGTCAGCCATTACGGCCAGGGCGTGCCCGACCTGCCGGTCGTGAAGCATGAATTCGGCGAGTACTACTGCTCGCTGCCCGACATCGCGCTCAAGGACAAGTTCACCGGCGTGTTCCTGCCCGGCTGGCTCGACGCCAAGTCGACGTGGGTACGCGACCAGTCGCTCACCGATCGCTATCCGACCTACGTGCGCAACTCGCAGCGGCTGCAGCAGCTCGGTCGCAAGTTCCAGATCGAGCGTGTGCGGCGCCAGCAGGACGTGACGGGCTATCACTACTGGCTGATCGTCGACTTCCCGGGTGGCACCGGCGAGGGCGATTCGTGGGAAGAAGGCTGGTTCGACTACTTCTGGCAGCCGAAGGGCATCACGCCGGAGCAGGGACGGGCGATCAACGCGGCCGTGCTGCCGCTGATCGAGACATCGGTCGCCGACCGCTCTCTGTGGGCCGACACCGCTCGCCAGGTCGACGTCGTCGTCTCGAACTATGGCGGCACTGCGCTCACCGGCGCGCCGATGACGTGGCGGCTGCTGTCCGGCGGCAAGGAGCTCGCGACGCAGACCGTTGCCGTCTCGCAGCCGGCGGGCAAGGTCGGGCGCGTCGCCACCGTGACGTTGCCGGCGGTGACCGGCAGCGAGGCGAGCGCCCTCGAGTTCGTGGTCGAGCTGCCCGGCGGCGTCAAGAATTCGTGGTCGTTCTGGGCGTTCCCGCGCGAGAACCGCATGGAGCGATCGGCCGTGCCGGTGCGGTCGGCGGTGCGGTGGGCCGGGATCTCGCGGCTCTATCCGTTCATCGGCGACACGCGGAGCACGGCCGGCAAGGACGACCTCCTGATCACGCCGACGCTCGACGAGGCAGCGCTGCAGCATCTCCGTGACGGCGGTCGTGTGTGGGTGATGGCCGAGCGGGGTGCGCGTTCACAGGACCGCCCGGACGTCAGCTTCTTCCCGGCCGCTGGTGGCGCACTCGGCACGGTGATCGCCGATCAGCACCCCGCCCTGGCCGGCTTCCCGCACGAGGGCTTTGCCGACCTGCAGTTCCACAACCTGATCGACGGCGCGACCCCGATGGCGCTCGACCGCTGGCCCGCGACGCTCGAGCCGATCATCGGCGGCATTCGCACCAAGGCCGGCTTCCTGTCGAAGACCAAGGACCTGTCACGGATCGGCTACGTGTTCGAGGCGAAGGTGGGGGCCGGGCGCCTGCTGGTCACCAGCCTGCGCTTCCGCGACCACTTCGACGAGGCGTACCCGGAAGCCCTGACGCTGTTCGATCGGTTGCTGCGATACGCGACGGGTTCGGACTTCGCGCCGAAGGTCGAGGTCGGTACGGATCAGCTGCGACCGCTGCTCGCGCCGCAGTAAGGGTTACTTGGCGGTCCAGCCGCCGTCGACGGGGATGACGGCGCCGGTGACGTAGGATGACTCGTCGGAGGCCAGGAACAGGGCGGCAGTGGCCACCTCGTCGACCTGGCCGACCCGACCCAGCATCGTCTGGCTGCACTGCCAGTCGTAGGCCGGGTCGCCCGGGCGGGGCGAGATGCGCGTCTGGATCGGCCCCGGGCAGAGGGCGTTGACGCGAACGTTCTTCGGGCCGTAGTCGTATGCCGCACTGAGGGTGTAGCCGAGGAGACCGGCCTTGGTCGTCGTGTAGGCGACCGACGTGGGGCAGCCGACCATCGCCTGGATCGACACGATGTTGACGATCGACCCGCCGCCGGCGGCGATCAGGTGCGGCAGTGCGGCCCGCGAACAGTGGTGGGTGCCGAGCAAGGCGACCTGGATGCACTTGTCCCACTCGTCGGTCGTCGATTCGAGTACGGCGTGGAACTCGCCGAGATGCGCGGCGTTGTTGCACAACACGTCTAGGCGGCCGGTCGCGTCCACGGTCGTGTCAACGAGGCGGGCCACGTCGTCCGGCGATGACACGTCGGTCCGGCAGAAC
>DATJTM010000615.1:0-2508 GCA_035503395.1 Luteitalea sp. | reverse complement strand
GAACCGCGGACACCGCGGCCCGCGGCATCGGCGTCCTGTTCGCGGCGCGCGGCGTTGGCGCCATCGGCGGCGCGCTGCTCGCCCGCGGCGTCCAGGGGTTCGCGCCGGCCCACCTGCGCCTGCTGATTCCGTGTGCGTACGGGCTCGCCGCTCTTGGCTACCTCGCGCTGGCCAACGCGCCCAGCCTGACCGTCGGCGCGCTCGCCGTTGTCTGGGCGCACGTGTTCGGCACGTTGTTATGGGTGCTGAGCAGCGTGCTGCTGCAACTGGCGGTCGACGTCCACGTGCGCGGCCGCATCTTCGCGCTGGAACTCGCACTGCACACGTTCGTGTCGGCCAGCGCGATCCTGCTCACCGGCGCCGGCCTCGATCGACTGCACGTGCCGCCACGGACCCTCGCCACGTGGCTCGGCGCGTTCTTCTTCATCCCGGCAGTGGCGTGGGCCATCGCCGTGCTGCTCGAACGGTCGCGGAGTGCACGAACCTCCTAATGCGGGAATGCGCAATGTCGAGCCCAGGGTAGGGCCCGTTGCGGGGCGCGCCGTAGCCAGAGGCGAAGGTGGATCCCAACGCGGCCCGTCGGACGAGTGAGGCAGGGACGGCCGTCCCGGCCGTCCATGGCTGAGGCACGATGGCAGCCATGGTCCCGGGGCTAACAGCGACGGACGGCTCGGAGAGCCGTCCCTACCTCACGTAGCCTGTAGGCTGTAGCCCGTAGCCTGTAGGCTTCTCTTGTTCGAAGGCCGACCGACGAAGGCCGGGCAGTTATGACTTCGGCTTGCTCGGCCTGATTTCGACGCGGCTCGGCAGGCTTCTCGCGCTGTGACCGAGCAGGTCGAACACCACCTGCGCCACGTCGTCCGGCGACAGCTTCCAGTCGTTGGCCGGCGAGTCGCCGCCGGACGAGAACGCGGTCTGGACCGACCCCGGCATCACGGTCGAAACGCGGATGTTCTCCTGACGCACCTCGAGCATCAGCGACTCGGCGAAGGCATTGAGCCCCGCCTTCGACGCGCAGTACGCGGCGCCACCGGCAAACGAGTTCCGGCCCGCCAGGCTGCTGATGTTGATGACCCAGCCACCGCCTCGCGCGCGCAGGGCCGGGATCGCCGCCTTCGTACACAGGAAGACGCCGGTCAGGTTGGTGGCGATGAGACGCTGCCACGCGTCGAACGACATGTCGGCGACGTTGGCGAACGTGCCGACGCCGGCGTTGTTGATCAGCGAGTCGAGACCGCCGAACTTCGTGGTCGCCGTCCGCACGAGCGACTCGGCAGTCTCCGGGTCGGCCACATCGCCCTGGACGACCGCGACGGCATCGCCCAACTCCTTGCACACGGCATCGAGATCGTCCTTCTTGCGGCCCGACACCACCACGCGGGCACCGCGCGCGACGTAGCCGCGAGCAAGGGCCAGGCCGATGCCGCGGCTCCCCCCGGTGACGATGGCGACGTGGCGGTCGAGTTGAGGCTGGGAAGTCATGCCCTTACACTACCGGGGTCGCGCGGCCCGTGCCACGCATCTCGTCCATGCCCTTCGTCGCCATTCTCGGAGCCGGACCGCTCGGCGGTGCGCTCACGTACGCGCTGGCTTCACGTGGCAGGTTCGACGAGATCCGGCTGATCGATCCCGAAAAGACCCTGGCCGCCGGCAAGGCGCTCGACATCCTGCAGTCGGGGCCGGTCGACGGCTACAGCACGCGGGTGACCGGGAGCGCCAGCCTCGACGCTGCGGCCGGCGCCTGGGTCGTGCTGCTGGCCGACCCCATCACGCCCGACCCCCTGAAGCACATCGCTGAGCTGCATCGACGGTCGCCCGGCGCGATCCTCGTGACGGCCGACACGGCACATCACCTGGTGATGGCCCGCGCCGTCGCCACGGGCGCGATCCCGCCGGACCGCCTCGTCGGTTCGGCGCCGACGGCCGCTGCCAGCGCCGCCCGCGCCCTGCTCGCCCTCGACTGCGACACGAGCCCGGCCGACATCCACGTGGCGATTGCCGCGCGCGCGGAGGCCACTGGGCGGTGCGCGCTCGATTGGGCGACGACGACCATCGAGGGTGACGCGGCCGAAGCACGCTTGCGGCGCGAAGAACGCGCCCGCGAGGACGCGCGGTTCGCTGGACTGTGGCCTCCCGGCCCATTGACGCTCGCCGCCGCCGCCGCGCGCGTCGCCGAAGCGGCCTGGTTCGGATCGCGTCGGGCCTGGCCCGCCTGGTGGGTCACCGACGGTGGCGCGGCGCCTCCCGTCGTCCAGCGCCTGCGCTTCGCGCCGGGAGGACGCGTCCGGGCCGCGGGCGACACGGCATCGATTCGCGCCGGCTCGGGACGCTGACGTGCTGACCACGCTGCTCGTTGTCGCCCTGCTGGTGGCGGTGACGGCGCTGTACGTCGCGGCCGAGTTCGCGGCCGTGTCCGTTCGTCGCTCCCGCATCCGCCAGCTGGCCGAGGACGGGCACGGCACCGCTCGCCGGTTGCTGCCCGTGCTCGAGGACTCGACCGCCCTCGAC
>DATJTM010000614.1:0-2641 GCA_035503395.1 Luteitalea sp. | reverse complement strand
AGATGCAGTTCCTGGGCGAACTCGGCAACTACGTCGCCGAGGCCCACCGCGACGGACGTCGCCTGCTGATCTGCGGCGACCTCAACGTCGCGCTGACCGACCGCGACCTGCACGAGAAGGAGCGCAAGGCCAACGGCATCGGCCAGCGCCCCGACGAGCGGGCGCTACTCCAGCGGGTGATTGACCTCGGCCTGACCGACGTCCATCGCACGCTGCATCCCGACGATGACGGGCTGTTCACGTGGTGGGCGCCGTGGCGCAACCTGCGGCAGCGCAACATCGGCTGGCGGATCGACTACGTACTCGCGACCGCTGCGCTGGGCGCGACCGCTCTTCGGGCCGAATGTCAGCGCGAGTTCGGCACCAGCGACCACGCACCCCTCGTCGTCGAGTTCAGCTAGACACGGCGGTCGGCCGATGGGTAGGGACCGCTCGCCGAGCGGTCCGACTTGCCTGCGCGCCTTTCAGGAAGCCTGTCGGCACTCGGCCGTCGGCGGTCGGCGGTCGGCGGTCGGCAGTCGCGTGTTCTGTTGATGACGGTGGGGTCCGATGTCCGAGCTGACGGATCCCCGCATCAGGTAGGGCCGCTTGTCCGAAGCCGGCCCACAGTGATTTTCCAGGTAGGCCGTAGGCCGTAGGCGGTTGCCCTCTACCGTCCGATCGCCTCGAGATTCGCATCGCGCAGGCCGACGAGCACCGACGTCCCGTCTTCCCCGACGCGCATTTCGCCGTAGCGAGCCGACGCGTAGACGTCGGCGGTGCCTTCCTGAAAATAGAAGGCGTCGGTCCCGACGCGCACGTTCGTGCCCCGTCGTCGATAGGTCAGCCGATGCTCACCCGTCTGCAGAGGCTGCCCCTCATCTCGACGCACGAACTCGGCCACGCCGCGCTCGTCGTTGCGCACGATCACGGCGCCGTCGCGCGGCCAGGTATGAGCGCTCTCGACCCGCCGGCCGATGGCGTAGTCGAGACGCATGTAGTCGCCCTGCATCAGCGACCGCGGATCGACCGGCGCCAGTTCGAGAACGATGGTTTCGCCTGTCTTCAGCAACCGCTCTTTCCTGGCGACCTCCCAGCCGGTCAGCCCGAGCGAGGCCAGCAACCCGACGACGATCAGGACTCGAGCGATCATGCGGTCAGCTCCCGCACCTGCGCCTTGAAGAACGCGGCGGCGCCGAGACACACCAGCCCGCTGGCGACCAGGATCACGGACTTGTGCAGCAGCGTCAGCGCCAGGCTGTAGTAGTACAGGCCCAGAAACCCGACGAGGAACATCGCCGCGAGCCCGAGCAGTCCCGTACGACGACGGTCGAACGCGAGCACCATCAACAGCAGGCTCCCGGCGATGGCGGGTGTGGACAGCGTGAGCGCGCCGATGACGATGATGGCCACCATCGCGCCCAGTGGGGCCGGCGAGGTCGGACTCACACCGTGGTCGCGTGCGACCTGTGTCGCCAGCCACACCTGCAGCACGACGAACAGCATGGCGAGCGGCCATGGCGTCGGCATCAGCAGGCGCAGCATGTCGGGCGGCTGTCCCATCGGGCCGGTCACCGCATCGACGATGGTCTGCACGGCGAGCAATGTGCACAGACCCACGGCGCTGGCCCAGGCCACGGCATCCAGTACACGATGCCGACCCTGCAACGCCGGAACGCGCCACACGATGAGCGGCACGCAGGCCAGCACCGCAGTGGCGCCGCCGAGCGCATACGGCACCTTGAAATCGAACGCGAGCACGAGCACCGCGGTGACGACCGCCAGGGTCGCGGCGAAGCGATAGACGGCTTCGTCGTGGACCGCAATCAGCACGATGCTCGTGAGGGCCACGACCATGGCGGCAGCGGTCGTCGACTCCGAGATCGCACCGATGCCGCCAACGAGCAGCATCTGGCCGGTGATCACGAGCACCAGCGCCGCTTGGCGCATCAACTCGTTGCGTGCGCCTGTCCGCATCCACACGCCGGCGGGCATGAGCAGCAGGCCGAGCAGGATCGCGGCCGCATCGACGCGCTCACCAAGGGCGATTGCCACCAACCCGATCACCGTGCCGAGCATGAAGATGGCCCCGACCCATGCGGCCCCGCCAATCAGGATGCGCAGGTACCAGGGCGTCTCCTCGCGCGCCGCCGTCACGAGCGCGTCGCGAGCGCGCTCGGGTGCGTCCGCCGGCAGCCACCCGGAGGCGATCCCTTCGCCGACCACCTGCCGGACCGTCAGGCGCGGCATCATGCCGCCTCCTCCTGCGCCAGCTTCCGCAATACCGTCACGACCAGCGTCACTTCGAGCACCAGCACACCCGTCATCACCATGAGCCCGAACACGCCGAGGTCGAGCGTCACCATCACGACCCGGCCAATCGCCGTCGTGACGACGGCCATCACGCTGCCGGCGACGGCCGTGAGCATGAAGGCGTCGGGACGCACGAGCCGATAGAACGCGCCGACCAGGACGACCATGAACGTCAGCGTGCCCAACGACACAGCGCTGAGCCGGTTGCCGCTGCCAGGCCAGGCCGCCATCGTGAGGCTCGGGCCCAGGAGCATCAGGAACGTCGCCGCGACCAGGATGCGCGGCGCCCACGTGTCGGTCAGCCACGGCTGCCGTCGCAACTGCTGCGCCTCGAAGGCCATCACGGCGA
>DATJTM010000613.1:0-11959 GCA_035503395.1 Luteitalea sp. | reverse complement strand
CGGCAGTGGCGAGGCCTACCACCTGCGGGCCCAGGTAAAGGGCACCGTGGTGCTCACCTGCGCGCGCTGCGCGGAGCCGTTCGACCTCACGGTCGATGCCCCGGTCGACCTGACGTTCGTGCCGGCCGACAATGAGCGTGCCGGTGTGCGGCCGTCGGCCGATGCCGACGACGATGATGATGATGGCCGCGAGATGGCCGAGGATGACCCGTCGCTCGTCGTGTACGACGAGCCGAAGATCGACCTCGCCCAGGTGGCCCGAGAGCAGTTGTACCTGGCGGTCCCGATGAAGCCGTTGTGCCGCGAAGACTGTCAGGGCCTGTGCCCGCAGTGCGGCATCAATCGCAACCTCGGGACCTGCACGTGTGAGAACCGGTGGGAAGATCCGCGACTTGCGGGCCTGAAATCCCTCCTGAAGGACGCGGACCCGCAAGCGCCGCGCGAGTAGACCAGTCATGCCGAATCCCAAGCGACGTCATTCGAAGAGCCGCACGGCCAAGCGCCGGACGCACGACGCCCTCAAGGCCGTGGCCCTCGGCCCCTGCCCGCAGTGCAACGAACTCAAGCCGCCCCACGTGGTGTGCACCAGCTGCGGGCACTACCGTGGCCGCCAGGTGCGCCCGGTGAACGAGGAAGCCTGATCCGCGTCGCTGACGGGCCCGTCCCCGGCTGTGGCCAGGCGGGGGCGGACGCTTGACGCGCATTGCCGTCGACGCCATGGGTGGCGACGACGCGCCGCGCGCAGTCGTGCAGGGCGCCATTGCGGCGGCTCGTGAGGACGGGCTTGCCCTGACGCTCGTCGGGGTGCGCGCGCAGCTCGAGGACGAGCTCGCGCGGTTTCCCGAAGTCGACTCCCTTTCCCTTCGCATCCTCGACGCGTCGGACGCGATCGGCATGGACGAGCCCGCGCTGGCCGTCCGTCGCCGGCGCGATGCCTCGGTGCGTGTCGCCGCAGAGTCCGTGGCGGCCGGTGAGGACGCCGCGCTGTTCAGCGCCGGGCATTCCGGTGCCGCGGTGATGGCGGCGCACGGCGCCTTCGGGCTGCTCGAGGGGATTGAGCGCCCGGCGATCGCGGCGACGCTGCCGACGCGCGACGGGGCCGCCGTCCTCATCGACGCCGGCGCGAGTGTCAGCTGCCGGCCGCAGCACCTGGTCGTGTTCGCGCGACTGGGCGCCGCGTATGCATCGGCGATGCTCGGCATCGATCGGCCGCGGGTGGGGGTGTTGTCGAACGGTGAGGAAGCCGGCAAGGGCACTGCGCTGGTCCGCGAGGCGTACAACCGGATTGCCGAGTCGTCGCTGGCTTTCGTCGGCAACGTCGATGCGTCCGAACTGTTCTCCGGTTCGGTCGACGTGATCGTCTGCGACGGCTTCACGGGCAACGTCGTGCTCAAGACCAGCGAAGGGCTCGTCGAAGCGATCGACGCGCTGATGGCCGACGAGATGGCGCGGTCGGTGACCGCGCAGGTCGGCTCGGTGCTCACGCGCGGTGCGCTGCGGCGCTTCCGGACCCGGCTGGATTATTCGGAATATGGTGGGGCGCCGCTGCTCGGTGTCCGTCACGTGTGCGTGATCGGTCACGGGCGGTCGTCACCACGGGCCATCGCCACCGGCGTGCGCCTGGCGGCGCGGTTCGCGCGAGAAGGACTGGTCGCGCGCATGGAAGATTCCCTGCAGGGCACCGGGTCGTCCGGGGCCGGCGCCACAGGACGGACGCGGAGATGATTGCCTTCTTGTTTCCGGGACAGGGTTCACAGGCGGTGGGCATGGGCAAGGCGCTCGCCGAGGCGTTTCCGGAGGCCCGCGCGGCCTTCAACGAGGCCGACGCGGCCCTTGGACGCTCGCTGAGCACGCTCTGCTTCGAAGGGCCGGACGAGGCGCTCACGCTCACGGCCAACACGCAGCCGGCGATCCTCGCGACGAGCGTCGCGGCAGCGCGCGTGCTCGCGTCCCGCGGCATTCGTCCGTCGTGGGCGGCCGGGCACTCGCTCGGCGAATACTCGGCACACGTCGCCGTCGGCACCTTCGCGTTTGCCGATGCCCTCCGCATCGTTTCGCACCGCGGTCAGTACATGCAGGAAGCCGTGCCGGTCGGCGAAGGCGCGATGGCGGCCATCCTCGGCCTCGATGGCCCGACGGTGGCAGCGGCGTGCGAGGCCGCGGCCCAGGGCGAAGTCGTCAGCCCCGCCAACCTGAACGCCCCCGGGCAGGTCGTGATTGCCGGCGCGAAGGCGGCGGTCGAGCGGGCCGGCGTCGAGGCGAAGACGCGCGGTGCCAAGCGCGTCATCCCCCTGAATGTGAGTGCCCCCTTCCACTGTGCCCTGATGGCCCCGGCTCAGGCCCGGCTCGAGCCTGAGCTGCGCGCCCTCGCGGTGCACGCACCGCAGGTGCCGGTGGTGGCCAACGTCGATGCCCAGCCCAAGCGTGACGGCGCGGCCGCGGTCGATGCGCTCGTCGCCCAGGTGTCCGGTGCCGTGCGTTGGGAGGACGTCATCGGGTATCTTGTGTCGGCTGGTGTGCGCACCTATGTGGAGGTCGGTCCTGGCACGGTCCTGGCTGGACTCGTACGCAAGATCGATCGTGAAGCTCGCGTGGTGAGCTTCGGCGCTCCGGAACAACTCGCAGCGGTGGAGGCGCTCGTCGCGGCATCGTGAGGATCGATCTTTCAGGCAAGGTTGCGTTGATCACCGGCGCCTCCCGCGGCATCGGTCGGCAGACGGCGCTGACGCTGGCGGGAGCCGGCGCGACCGTCGTGCTGACCTCACGTGGCGATGCGGCCGCGGCCGTTGCGGCCGAGGTCACGGCGGCGGGTGGCACGGCCCTGGCGCTGGCGGCCGACGTCGCCGACGCGGAGGCCGTTCAACGCGTCATCGAGACGACGCTCGACGCGCATGGCCGCCTCGACATCCTGGTCAACAACGCCGGCATCACGCGCGACCAGTTGTTGCTGCGCATGAAGCGCGACGACTGGGACGCGGTGGTCGCCACCAACCTCACGGGCACGTTCCTCTGCACGCAGTCGGTGCTGAAGACGATGCTGAAGCAGCGCAGCGGCCGCATCATCAGCATCAGCTCGGTGGTCGGCCAGAGCGGGAACCCGGGACAAACCAATTACGCCGCGACCAAGGCGGGAATCATCGGATTCTCGAAGGCGCTGGCGCGTGAAGTCGCCTCGCGGTCGATCACGGTCAACGTGGTCGCCCCTGGGCTCATCGACACGGACATGACGCGGGACATCAGTCAGGACGCCCAGGCCAACTGGGCGTCGGCGATCCCGCTCGGCCGTTTGGGCACGCCGGAGGATGTAGCCGCGGCGGTGTGCTTCCTGGCATCGGATGCGGCTGGGTACATCACGGGGCAGGTGCTCGCCGTCAACGGCGGCATGTACGCCTGAGCAGGAGGAGTGGCAGATGTCGTCTGTGGCAGACAAGGTCAAGAGCATCATCGTGGAGCAGCTGGGCGTCGACGAGGAAGAAGTCACGCCGGATGCCTCGTTCGTCGACGACCTCGGCGCGGACTCGCTGGACGTCGTCGAACTCGTGATGGCGTTCGAGGAGGAGTTCTCGGTCGAGATTCCCGACGACGACGCCGAGAAGATCACGCGCGTGCGTGAGGCGATCGCCTACATCGAGCAGCACGGCAAGGGCAAGAAGTAAGCAGGCGCTGCCAGACCGGTGCGGACCGGAGACGGAGGGGGAGTGTCCAGGCGAGTCGTGGTGACGGGAGTCGGGCTGGTGTCGTCGCTCGGGATTGGCACCGACGCCAATTGGGAGGCGTTGCGCGCCGGCCGGACGGGCATTGCCCGCATCACCCACTTCGACGCGACCTCGTTCTCCACCCAGATTGCCGGCGAGGTCAAGCAGTTCGACCCGCTGCAGTTCGTGGAGAAGAAGGAGGTCAAGAAGATCGACCCCTTCATCCAGTACGCCATCGCGGCGAGTCAGTTCGCCGTCGACGATGCGCGGCTGGAGGTCACCCGTGAGAACTCCGTCGACATCGGCGTCTACATCGCGTCGGGGATCGGCGGCTTCGGGACCATCGAACGCGAGCACGAGGCCTACCTGGGCGGTGGCCCGCGCAAGATCTCGCCCTTCTTCATTCCGTCCGCGATCATCAACCTGGCCTCCGGCCAGGTTTCCATCAGGTTCGGCGCCCGCGGCCCGAATCAGGCCTCGTGCACGGCCTGTTCGGCCTCGGCCCACGCCATCGGCGATTCGTACGAGATCATCAAGCGCGGCGACGCCGACGTGATGATCTGCGGCGGCGCCGAGGCGGCGGTGACGCCGATGAGCGTCGGCGGCTTCGGGTCGATGCGGGCCCTCTCGACCCGCAACGACGATCCCGAACGGGCCTGCCGGCCCTTCGACAAGGATCGCGACGGCTTCATCATCGGCGAGGGTGCCGGCATCGTCATCCTCGAGGAACTCGAACGGGCGAAGGCGCGCGGCGCCGCGATCTATGCCGAGGTCGTCGGCTATGGATCGACGTCGGACGCCTTCCACATGACCGGCCAGCCCGAGGGCGGGGAAGGGGCGGTCCGCTCGATGCGGATGGCCCTGCGCAAGGCCGGCATCGACCCGTCAGCCGTTGATTACGTGAACGCGCACGGCACGTCGACACCGGTCAACGACCCGACCGAGACGCAGGCCATCAAGACCACCTTCGGCGAGCACGCGTACACGCTCGCCGTCTCGTCCACCAAGTCGATGACCGGACACCTGCTCGGGGCGGCTGGCGGCCTCGAGGCGGGCATCACGGCGCTCGCCCTGCGCGACCAGCTGATGCCGCCGACCGTCAACCTCGATGCGCCCGACCCGGCCTGCGACCTCGATTACGTGCCGCACACGGCCCGACCCGGTCGCATCCGGTACGCCCTGTCGAACTCGTTCGGCTTCGGCGGCACCAACGCGTCGCTGTTGTTCAAGGCATACGAAGAATAATCAAGGCTGCAAGGCTTCAGGCTGCAGGCTACCTGAGCGCGATGGATGCATTTCCGTTCGCGCCGAAGTCGCTACCCGCCGCCTTGTCGCGTCGCCTCCGATGTTCAGATGCCTGTCACCTGGCTGTTGCGGGGAGTTCAGGTAGCCCATAGCCCGTAGCCTGTAGCCCACTGAGATTTATGAAGATCGTTGTCTGCATCAAGCAAGTCGTCACCCGCGATTGGCAGGTGCGCCCCGACGAGGCGCGCACCTGGATTCGCGATGGGGACGCCGAGTTCGAGATGAACGAGCCCGACGCGTATGCGCTCGAGGCGGCGCTGCGGCTGCGTGAGGCGCAGGGCGGCGAAGTGATTGCCGTCTCGGCCGGCCCGGCTCGGGTGGCGCAGGTGCTGCGCGAGGCCCTGGCCCGCGGTGCCGATCGCGCCCTGCACGTCGAGGGCGACGGGCTGGCCCGCGCCGATGCGCTCGTCGTCGCCGACGCGCTGGCGGCGGCCATCGGCCCCGAGTCACCGGATCTCGTGCTCACCGGTCTGCAGTCCGACGACATGGGCTTCGGCCAGACGGGCGTCATCCTCGCCGAGCGGCTGGGTGTGCCGCACGCGACGATCATCATGGACGTGCAGGTCGAGGGCGGCGCGCTGCGCGTGAAGCGTGAACTCGAAGGCGGCTGGTTCCAGTGGCTGCAGATGCCGCTGCCGGCGCTCCTCACCATCCAGAGCGGCATCAACCAGCTGCGCTACGCGACGCTGAAGGGCATCATGGCGGCCAAGAAGAAGGAGATCCGCGCGGTGGCGGCGCCTGCGGCGCAGCCAGGACAGCAGGTCGTCGACCTGCGCGCGCCCGAGAAGCAGAAGCAGACGCGGATGATTGACGGCGCGCCGGCCGACGCCGCGCGCGAACTCGTGCGGGCCCTGCGTGAAGATGCCCGGGTGGTGGCGTCATGATTCTCGTCATCGCCGAACATCACGGTGGCCAGGTGCATCGCGCCTCGTGGGAGGCCATCGCCGCCGCGCAGGCACTCGGTGCGCCGGTGACGGTGGCCCTGCCGGGCCACGACGCCGCGGCCATTGCCGCATCACTGGCCGAGGCGCAGGTGGCGCAGGTACTGGCCGTCGAACACGCCGCGCTGGCCGACTACACCGCCGACGGCTACGTGGCGGCGCTCGCCGAGATCATCACCGGGCTGTCGCCGTCACTCGTGCTGGCGGCGCACACGTATCAGGCGCGCGACTTCATGCCGCGGCTGGCGACACGCCTGTCGCGCGGACTCGTCTCCGACTGTGTCGCCATCACCGCCGACGGCGACGGGTACCGCTTCACGCGACCCGTGTTCCAGGCGCGGCTCCAGGCCGACGTCACGGCGACCGGCGCGGCCCCGCACTTCGCGACGCTGCAGGCCGGTGCGGTCCGTGCCGACACGCTCCAGAAGGGCAGCGCGCCGACGACGACGCAGGCGGTGACGGTGGACGCGACGGGCGTGCGTCAGAAGCCCGATGCGCCGTTCAAGGAAGCCAAGCAGGCGGTGGACCTCACCGCCGCTGAACGCATCGTCTCGGTCGGCCGCGGCATCAAGGGCCCCGAGCATCTCGACCTCGTGAAGCAGCTGGCCGAGGCGCTGGGCGCCGAGATCGCAGCGTCGCGCCCGATCTGCGACAACGGCTGGCTGCCGATGGATCGGCAGATCGGCAGCTCCGGTCAGACCGTGGCGCCGAAGCTGTATCTCGCCCTGGGCATCTCGGGCGCGATCCAGCACGTGGTCGGCATGAAGGGCGCCCGCACCATCGTGGCGATCAACAAGGATCCCGAAGCGCCGATCTTCGAGATTGCCGACTACGGCATCGCCGGCGACCTCTTCGAGATCGTCCCGGCGCTCATCGCTGAACTGAAACGGTAGGGGCGGCTCTCCGAGGCGCCCGGTCGGCGCACACCGTACGCAGCCTACGGCCGACAGCCTGCAGCCTACGTAGGCTGTAGGCCGAAGGCCGTAGCCTGTTCTATCCTGCTTTCGCATGTTCGAGACGCTCGCGTTCTGGGTCGTCGTCCTCGCCAGCGTCGCCCTCTTCTCCGCCCAGATGTCGACGCGCTGGCGCCTGCTCCAGGCGGCGCCCGGCGAATTCTCCTTCGATCACGTCCCGCAGCGCATCGAGCGGTTCGTCAAGGAGATCGTCTTCCAGAGCAAGGTGATCGGCCGCAAGCCCTGGGTGGGCATGGCGCACCTGTTCGTGTTCTGGGGGTTCGTCGCGTTCGGCGGCTACACGTTCGTCGAGACGCTGCACGGCCTCGGCCTGGTCGACCTCACCGGCACCATCGGCTTCCGCGTCTACACCTGGCTGCTCGCGCCGTTTTCGATCGCGGTGCTGCTCGGTATCACGCTGCTGCTGGTTCGTCGCGGCATCGTGCGGCCACGTGCGCTCGGCGCGACGCTGTCGAAGGAATCGATCCTGATCGGCCTGTTCATCGCGACGCTGATGATCACGTTCCTCCTCGACTTCGTGCTCGAGGGCGGCATCGCGGCGCGCCTGAACTGGTGGGCGCACATGCTCGTGATCTTCACCTTCCTGGTGCTGGTCCCGAACTCCAAGCACCTGCACCTGATTCTGTCGCCGGCGACGGTCTACCTGAAGGCGCCCGTGCTCGGCACCGTGCCCAACCTGGACTTCGAGAAGGAAGAGGTCGGGTTGGAGACGGTGAAGGACCTGCCGAAGAAGGCGGTGCTCGACGCACTGACCTGCGTGGAATGCGGCCGCTGCCAGGAGAACTGCCCGGCCTTCGCCACGGGAAAATTGCTCAACCCGAAAGCGCTGATCCTGCAGAACGAGGCAGCGCTGCTCGAGGGCAGGACCGACGTGCGGCTGCACGACGTGTATGACCCGGGCGTGCTGTGGCAGTGCACGACGTGCGGCGCCTGCGAGAACGAGTGCCCGGTCGGCGTCGAGCACACGCCGGTGATCATCGGCGCGCGACGCGGTGACGTCAGCAACGGCGAGGCCCCCGACTTCCTCGCGCCGGTCTACAACAACCTCGAACGACGCGGCAACCTCTGGGGACAGACCTCGGACGTGCGGCAGAAGTTCGTCGCCAGTGCGCAGTTCGAGACGTTCGACCCGCAGAAGCATGAGTACCTGCTGTGGCTCGGATGCGCCGGCGGCACCGAACCCGACTTCCAGAAGTCGCTGCGCTCCCTCGCCGAGATCCTGCGCGCGCAGGGCAAGACGTTCGGGGTGCTGAGCAAGGAACGCTGCACCGGCGACGTCGCCAAGCGCACCGGCAACGAGTACCAGTACCAGGAGCTGGCCACGGCCAACGTCGAGGACCTGCAGACGGCCGGCGTGAAGAAGGTCGTGACGTCGTGCCCGCACTGCCTGAAGACGCTGGGGCACGACTACCAGCAGTTCGGCTTCACCGGCAAGGTCGTGCACTCGTCGGTGCTCGTCGAGCAGCTGACGCGCCACGAGCGGCCGGTGCGTCTCGAGGACGAGGCGGTCACGTTCCACGATCCCTGCTACCTCGGACGCTACGCCGGTGAGCACGCCGCGCCGCGTGCCCTGCTCGAGCGCTATGGCGGCGAGATCAGCGAACCCGAGCGCACGAAGGACAACCCGTTCTGCTGCGGCGCCGGCGGTGGCCTGCTGTTCGAGGAGCACGAATCCGGCACGCGTATCAGCCAGGCGCGCTTCGAGCAACTGCGGGCCACGGGCGCGAACACCATCGTCATGGGCTGCCCGTTCTGCTCGGTGATGCTCAAGGGCGCCAAGGCCAGCACGCCCGGGGCCGATGAGGTGCAGATGGTCGACCTGATGACGTGGACTGAAGGCCGCCTGCGGAAAGCCGGTCGACTCGGTGGTCAGGCGGCGGCTGTCGGTCCCGCGCCCGTCTCGTCGTCCACGGAGACGCCGTCGGAGTGAGCGACCGCCCCGCCTGGGAGCAGTCGGCGTCCAAGCGACGGCAGGTCGCGCTCATCGCCGGGGTGGGGGCGCCGATCATCGGCGCGCTCGGGCGCACGTGGCGGTTCACCAGCGAAGGCGCCGAGGCGTACGATCGCATCCTCGCGGCGGGGCAGCGCCCGATCATGGCCTTCTGGCACGGCCGCATCCTGCCGGCGACGGTCTTCTGGCGCGACCGTGGCATCGTCGTCATCACCAGCGAGAACTTCGACGGCGAGTGGATCGCGCGGATCATCACGCGATTCGGCTATGGCCAGGCGCGTGGCTCGTCGTCGCGTGGTGGCGTTAAGGCGCTCGTGCAACTGAAGCGATTGATGCAGCAGGGGCACGCGACGGCGTTCACGCTGGATGGCCCGCGCGGCCCGGCCGAGCACGCCCAGCCCGGCGCCGTCTGGCTCGCCAAGGCGACTGGTCAGCCGATCCTTCCGTTTCACGTCGAGGCCGCATCGGCCTGGCACGCGCGCAGCTGGGACCGGACGCAGGTGCCCAGGCCGTTCTCGCGCGTGGCCGTGGCGGTCGGCGCGCCCTTCCTGGTCGCGAATGACCTTGACGAGGCTGGCCTCGAGCGGCGCCGCGTCGATCTCGAAGCCGAACTCGCACGCCTGCGCGAACGCGCCCTCGCGTTGTTGACGACGACAGGCCATTCGTAGCCGCCCGACTTGTCGGGCGGTTCCGTAGCGTCACACCCTCGTCAATACGTACCGCAGCGTGTACTGACCGCGACCCTTCTCCGCATCCTTGTGGAACAGCCCTGGCGATGCCGACACGAAGCGCGCATACAGCGGGCTGATCGTCAGGCTCCAGGTGCCGACAATCGTGGTTGCGTCGATGGCGCGCAACTCACGCAGCAGTGGGGTGGCGGGACCGCTGAAATGGTCGTCGACGAACGACGGCACGAGCACGTCGTGCTGCGCGGCGGCGCTCCACTGGAGCACCGGTGCGCCGTCGTCGCCAGGCGTGCAGGTCAGCATCGCCACAGGGACCACGTGATCGGAGGTGGCCACTGCGTCGAGGCGCCATCGGCCGGCCAGTGCATCGGCGGTCGGTCGCTTACCTTTCTTCGCCAATGCGACGTGGTCGCGGACGCCCATCTCGGCGAACGTGTACCGTCGCATCAGCACGCTCGTGAAGCCTCGTCGTCCGTGCGGGAACTTGCCCGAATATCCGCCATAGACGATCACGCCATCATCGGCGGCCTTCATCACGTCGTAGAACAGGTGCTCGAAGCCGGGATCGGTGTAGCGGAGCAGGATGTAGCGGCCGGGATCGAGGCCGTTGGTCGGCGTGTCGATGGTGAATTCCTCGAGCAGGTGCTTCACGCGGATGCGGCCATCCAGATAGAGCGTCTCACCGAGGTAGCGGTTGCCCTGTTTCCAGAAACGCTTCGCGTAGCCGGTGCCCAGGCGCGTGAAGATGTCGCGCAGCGCCAGTCCCTTCGGCAGCCAACCTTTCCAGTGCTCGTCATTTGCCAGCATGTGCGACGCGACGTCGATGCGATGTCCGCCGGCGTTGACGAAGGTGTCGAGCGGCAGCGTCGTCACCTCGCGAAACAGGGCGGCGAGGTGGTCGTCGGTGGCCGTGGCCAGGACGTGCGGGTCGAGGCCGGCCGTTGCGGGTCGGGCAGGGACCGCCGTGGACGTGTTCGAGCGTCGCGCGCGCGCCATGAAACGCCTCCCTCGAGCAGGTTGTATGCTGGTGCGGCAATTCTAACGTCTGCGACACCCACCCGCGCAGGCCGGAGACTTCCGCATGGGCGAGAGTGTCGACGCCATCGTGGTGGGCAGCGGCTTTGGCGGCAGCGTGCTGGCGTGCCGGCTGGCGCAGAAGGGCCACAAGGTCCTGGTGCTGGAGCGGGGCCGACGGTGGTCGCCTGCAGACTACCCGCGCAAGCCTGGCGATCCCTGGCTCTTCGACGCTCGACGGCCGGAGAAGCAGCATGGATGGCTCGACCTGCGACTGTTCCCGCGCATGGTCGTCGCGCAGGGCGCCGGCGTCGGTGGCGGCTCCCTGTGCTACAGCAGCGTCGCGCTCGAAGCGCCGGCGGCCTCCTTCACCCGGGGCTGGCCCGCGGCCGTGTCACTCGATGCGCTGCGACCGCACTACGACACCGTGGCGCGGATGCTGCGGCTGCAGACGATTCCCGACGGGCAACTCACTGAGCGCCTCAAGCTGACACGTGATGCGGCCACGCAACTGGGGCAGGCAAGCCGCTTCACCAAGGTGCCGCTCGCGGTCTCGTTCTCGCACGACTGGCACTACGGACTCGAAGAACCGTTTCACCCGCGGCATTCCCGGCCCTTCATGAACGAGCAGGGCAGGAACCAGGGAACGTGCATCCATCTCGGGAACTGCGACATCGGCTGTGACGTCGGCGCCAAGAACGGCCTCGACGTCACGTACCTCGCGCTGGCCGAACGGCACGGCTGCGACATCCGTCCGCTGCACATCGTCCGGGCCATCGCTCCGCGCGCGCTCGGGTTCCGCGTCGCCTTCGACCGCATCACGCCGAACGGTCTCGTCCGCGGTGAAGCCGACGCGTCGCGCGTGTTCCTCGCGGCCGGCAGCCTCGGGTCGACGGAACTCCTGCTCCGGGCGCGCGACGAACATCGCACGCTGCCGAATCTGTCGAGGCGTCTCGGTGAACGCTGGAGCCCGAACGCGAACGTCCTGTCGATGGCGGACTATCGTGACCGGGATCGGGTGCGCCAATCGGTTGGCCCGACCATCACAAGCGCGATCGATTTCGCGAACGCCGACTCCGGCGCCCGCTTCGTGGTGCAGGACGATGGGTTTCCGGACCTGTTGCTGAATGCGTTTGGCGCGGCGTTGCGGAGCGATGGACGCGAGGACGGCCGCGACCTCGGTGATGAACTCAAGGAAGCCCTGAGCAGCCGCGGCAAGGCGCGCGGACTCATGTTGTGGCTCGGCGCCGGTGTCGACGCCGGCGACGGGACCCTGCGCCTGTCGCGACAGTGGTACCCGCCCTTCCGGCGCGGTCTCGATCTGCGCTGGAACCCGGAGCGATCACGAGGCGTGGTCGAGGCGATTCGTACCCAGCATGCGGCGATGACCGAG
>DATJTM010000612.1:0-6158 GCA_035503395.1 Luteitalea sp. | reverse complement strand
CCGACGCGCTCACCGCACACATGAGGATCGACACGATCCTCGTCGCCGAAGGCAGCGACCGGCGACCCGAGATTGCCGCGATCCTGACCCGCGCGACCCGTCAGCACGTGGACGTCCAGCCGGTGACGCCGGCGGTGATGGACGCCGCCAGTCCGACGCGCACGCCGAGCGGCATCGTCGCGCTCGCGCAGCTATCGCTGCGCGACCCGGCAGACGTGGTCGCACCCGAGCCCGCCCTCGTGACGATGGCAATGGGCGTGCAGGACCCGGGCAATCTCGGCACCTTGATCCGGAGTGCCGAGGCAGCCGGCGGCACCGGGCTCGTCGTCGACACATCGTCGGCGCACCCACTCTCGTGGAAGGTGCTGCGAGGCTCGATGGGCAGCGCGCTGCGCCTCCCCGTCGCGCGGGTCGAATCACCGTTGGACCATTTGCGTGATTGGCAGGCGCACGGTCTGCGCATCGTCGCGCTCGTTGGTAGCGGCGACGTCCCGCTGCACGAGTGCGACCTGCGCGCGCCGACCGTCGTCTGCGCAGGGGCCGAAGGTCGCGGTCTGCCCGACGACGTGCTGGCCCTGGCCGACGTTCGAGTCCGCATCGCGATGCGGGCGCCGGTGGAGTCGCTGAACGTCGGTGTCGCGACGAGCCTCGTCCTGTTCGAGGCCGCACGGCAGCGGAGCGAGGCGATCACGCGATGAGCGAGCCGTCGTTGTTCGGTCCGCCTTCGCCTGACGGCTTCGGCGCACCAGGCCCGCGTGACGGTGATGGCGCCGCCCATGGGCGCGCGGCCGCGCACGCGCCGCTGGCGGATCGCATGCGGCCGCGGACGATCGACGAGATCGTCGGGCAGGACGCGGTGCTCGCGCCCGGCCGCCCGTTGCGCGAGGCGATCGATCGCGACGTGCTGCAGTCGGTGATCCTGTGGGGACCGCCGGGCACCGGCAAGACGACGCTGGCGCGGGCGATTGCGCAGGCCACCGCCGCGCGCTATGTCGCGTTCAGCGCCGTGCTGTCCGGCGTCAAGGACGTCAAGCAGGTGATGGCCGACGCGGCCCTCGCCCGCCAGCGCGACGGCTCCCGCACCGTCGTCTTCGTCGACGAAATCCATCGCTTCAATCGAGCCCAGCAGGACGCCTTCCTGCCGCACGTCGAGGCCGGCGATATCGTGCTGATCGGCGCGACCACCGAGAACCCCTCGTTCGAGGTGAACGCGGCGCTGCTGTCGCGATCGAAGGTCTTCGTCCTGCAGTTGCTGACGACCGATGCCGTCGCCACGATCCTCGAGCGGGCACTGCGGGACGAAGAGCGCGGGCTGGGCGCGCAGGGGCTCGAGGCAGAGGAAGGCGTGCTCAACGCGATCGCGGTCCACGCCAACGGCGACGCGCGCAGTGCCTTGAACCTGCTGGAACTCGCGGCCAGCGTCGTGCCCGCGGATGGCCCACGGCGACTGACGCGCGAACATCTAGCCTCGCTCGTCGCCCGTCGCACGTTGCGCTACGACAAGAGCGGCGAGGAGCACTTCAATCTCATCTCGGCGCTGCACAAGTCGCTGCGCAACAGCGATCCCGACGCGGCCGTGTACTGGCTGGCACGCATGCTGGAATCGGGCGAGGACCTGATGTACGTGGCGCGACGGCTGGTGCGCTTCGCCTCCGAGGACGTCGGCAACGCCGATCCGCAGGCGCTCGTCGTCACCGTCGCCGCGCAGCAAGCCGCGCATCTGCTCGGCATGCCCGAAGCGAACACCGCGCTGGCGCAGGCGACCGTCTACCTGGCGACGGCGCCGAAGAGCAACGCCGTGTACGCCGCCATCGGTGACGCCGCGGCGGCCGCGCGCCGCGACGAGGCCGAACCTGTTCCCCTGCACTTACGCAATGCCCCGACCCGGCTGATGAAGCAGCTCGAGTACGGCAAGGGCTACGAATACGCGCACGACGCACCGGACGCGGTGACCGGCATGGACTGCCTGCCGTCGAACCTGCAGGGCCGCCAGTTCTACAAGCCGACCGATCGCGGTTTCGAGAAGGAGATCGCGCGG
The DNA here is from genome assembly GCA_035503395.1 of Luteitalea sp. GTDB lineage: Bacteria > Acidobacteriota > Vicinamibacteria > Vicinamibacterales > Vicinamibacteraceae > Luteitalea. The sequence continues at coordinate 4,120 of DATJTM010000612.1, read as the reverse complement.
CGGCTCGAGGGCTGGCGCGAGATCAAGCGGAAGCGCCGGGCAGAACCGGGCAATACCTAGTCCGAAGGTAGGGGCGCCTCTCTGAGGCGCCCAATCGGGAAACGGAAACCCAGTTTCGACGGACGGCCGAGACGGCCGTCCCTACCTCACCCACGATGAGTTGCACCGCAACGTCGAACACTCAAGACACGCGGCCCGCCAATACCGTCAGCGGCCACGTCACCGAGAGCGGCGTCGATGGGTCTCCCCACACGTCCCGCAGTTGTGCCTCGACCGACGCGACAGGGTCGGCGCCGCAGTGCGCAGCAGCGTAGCGCGCGGTGGCCGACCAGCTGCGCAGGTACGCGGTGACCTGCGCGAGCGTCCACGACGTCTGCATCAGAAACGCGGGGACGTCGATCCGCTCGAATGGGAACGGCACGTCGCGGTAGCCGTTCTCGACCAGCATTCGTTCCGGCGGCCACCAGTCGGCCATTGTCTCGTAGTGATACGTGCGGACGATCGCGTCAGCCTCGGGCGATGCAATCGTGAACGCCGCGTACGTCCAGGCCGAAATCACCGCGCCGGGCCGCGCAACACGGCGCACCTCGGCGTAGAACGCGTCGACTGGGAACCAGTGCAGCGCCTGCGCAACGGTGACCAGATCGACGGATGCGTCTTCCAGTCCCGATGCCTCGGCCGGAGCGACGCGATAGACGACGCGCGGATGCGTGATGGCCTCCGCCAGTTGCCCGGCACTTGCATCGGTCGCCACGACCTCGTCGAAGTGCGCCGCCAGCGCGACTGACGCCTGTCCACTTCCCGCACCGCAATCCCAGGCACGGCGACGCACCGGTGCAGCCGTTGCAAGCCACGCGAACAGTTCGTCCGGATACGTGGGCCGCGCCACCGCGTATCGCCGCGAAACCGCGCCGAAGTGATCCTGGAATGGCTGCGCCATCTGACGAGCATACGGCTGTCGGCGGCGAACGAATCGTCCGACCCGTCGGACGGCTACGAATGAGTAGGAACGTCTGCTGGCACGCCGAGGGCCGGCTTGGGACAGCGGCCCTGCCTGCTGCGGGGTCGATATGACTGCCGACCCGCCGACTGCCGTTGTCGTTCTCGGTTGTCGGCTGTCTGTGCCCGGTACCCGGTACCCGGTACCCGGTACCCGACTAGATCCTTTGAAAGTTCTTCTCTATCTCTCGCCGCGTCAGGCGCAGCAGCACCGGCCGCCCGTGCGGGCAGACGGTCGAGTACGCCGTCGCATACAGCTCGTCGAGGATGAACTGCATCTTCTCGAGCGGCAGCGGATCGTTCGCCTTCACCGCGGCATGACAGGCCATCGTCGCGGCGATGTGCTTCAGCACGTCGTCGACACGGCCGCCCCGATCGAAGCCGTCGAGGTCCTGCCCGAGCGCGCGAAGGGCAGGCTCGACGTCGCCGAGGGCGATGAGCGCCGGCATCGCCGACACACGTACGGACTTGCCACCGAACGGCTCGACCTCGAAGCCCAGGCGCTCGAGATCCTCACGATGCGCATCGAGCGCCGCCATCTGCGACGCGTCGACCTCGAACACGAGCGGCGTGAGCATGCGCTGACTCTGCAGACGACCCGTCGTCAGTCGTTCGTAGATGCGCTCGTACAACACGCGTTCGTGGGCCACGTGCTGGTCGATGATCGCGATGCCGTCCTCGTCGACCGCGAGGATGTAGGTGTGCCGGAACTGGCCGAGCGGCTTCATCGGCCTGATCGCATTCGGACCGGCCACCGCTCCGCCATTCGGCAACGCCGCCCCGAGTCCGGCGATGGCCGCCGTGAACGGATCGTCGACGCGGCCATCGGCTCGCGTCGCGATCGAACTCTCCCCCGCTCCCTCGCCGCCGGGACTGCTGCCGCCGGCGTCCTCCCACGCGCTGAGGGCGTCGGGACGGCCGGCTGGCTCGCTCCGTGCACCGTCGAGGGGGACAGCCGGCCCTACCTCCGAAGGCGGGCCATCTCCCGACGGCGTCACGACGCGCCACGGCTCCTGACGAAACGACGGATCCGGACGCAGGACGCCCGGCAGCATCGGCATTGCCGGCAAGGCGATGGGTGCAATCGGCGCCTGCAGCCGCAGTTCCGGCGCCGGTCCGGCACCCAGTGCGTCGGCGAGCGCGCGCCGCAGCACTTCATGCACCAGGCCCTGTTCGAGGAAACGCACCTCCGCCTTGGTCGGATGCACGTTGACGTCGACGCGCTCCGGCGGCATCTCGATGAAGAGATGCACCTCTGGACTGCGTTCCTTCACCGTCGCCACGGCGTATGCCGCCTGGATGGCGTGCGCGATGGTCTTGTCACGAACGATACGGCCGTTGACGTAGATGTTCTGCGGTCCCCGCCGCGGTCCCTGCTCCGCCAGCGGCGCGATGTAGCCGTGCAGCCGCACGCCTCCACCCTCGCGACGCACCTCCACGAGGTCGGGACGGGCCTGATAGATCTGGTAGAACCGCTCGCCCACGTCACTCGCAGGCGGGCAGTTCAGCAGCGATCGGCCGCCGCTCGTCAACTGAAAGCCGACGTGCGGCGCACCGAGCGCGAGCTGCGTCATCACGCGCGACACCTGCGCCGATTCCGCCGACTCCGCCTTCAGGAACTTGCGACGCGCCGGCAGGTTGAAGAACAGGTCGCGCACGTCGATCGTCGTGCCTTCCGGCGCGCCGATGTCGACGACGCCGGCCGGTTCACCGCCGTCGATACGCACCTCGACGCCCGTCAGCGCACCACGGGCACGCGTCCGCAGCGAGAAGTGCGACACCGACGCGATGCTCGGCAACGCCTCTCCACGGAAGCCCAGCGTACGAATCGCATCGAGATCCGAGGCCACGCGAATCTTGCTCGTCGCATGCCGCTGCACCGCCAGCTTCGCATCGTCGGGGCTCATGCCCTCGCCGTCGTCCTCGACGCGGATGCGGGCGCGGCCGCCCTGTTCGATGGCCACGGCGACGCGACGCGCGCCGGCATCGAGCGCGTTCTCGACCAGTTCCTTGACGACCGAGGCGGGCCGCTCGACGACTTCGCCGGCGGCGATCTGATTGGCCAGTGCCGGCGGCAGGATCGCGACTTTCACCTCAGACCCAGCCTCGCTTGCGGAACACGTAGATCATGCCGCCGCTGATCAGGAACATCAGCAGCACGACTTCCCAGAACTGCGCCCCGTCGCCGCCGGGCATCAGCGGCAACCGGACGTTCATGCCGTACAGGCTGGTGAGCACGGTCAACGGCATGAAGATCGTGGCGATCAACGTCAGCACCTTCATCACCTCGTTCATGCGGTTCGACGTGAACGACAGGTGCGCGTCGAGGACGCCCGTGATCCGGTCGTGGAACGTGCTCGCCTCATCGGCCAGCCGCACCAGGTGATCGTGCACGTCCCTGAACTTGTAACTGAGCGCTTCATCAATCACCGGGAACTCGCGTCGCGCCAGCCGCGCCACCACATCGCGTTGCGGCATGACCACGCGCCGCAACGATCCCACATCGCGCTTCAGAGACAGGATCTGTCGCACGACCGACTCGTTGTTGGACGTGAAGACGGCGTCCTCGACCTCGTCCAGCCGCTCCTCCAGCTTGTTCACTTCGGGCCGGTAGTTGTCGACCATCGTGTCGACGATGCGGTGGACGAGCGTCATCGGCCCGCTGCCGAGCACGAAGCCATTGCGCGGGCAGATGCCCTGCACGGCGGCGATCGAGCGAGACGTGCCATCGTGCACCGTCACCAGGCAGTTGGGCCCGACGAAGAAGTCGATGTCGTGGGTCGAGAAGCCGCCCTGCTTGGTCGCATTGAAGTCGATGCCGTGCAGGATCAGATACAGGTAACCGTCGTAGGGCTCGACCTTGGGATGATGCGACTCGCTGACGGCATCTTCGATCGACAGTTCGTGGAAGTGGAAGGTCTCGGCCAGCACCCGCTTGGTATGTGCGGGATGGGCGTTGCCGAGGTCGGCCCAGACGACCGCGCCGCAGCCTGGCTCGAGCCACGCCGGATCGATCGCTGGCACCTCGCGCGTCTTGCCGTCGAGATGCACGAACACGGTCAGCGTGTCCTTCGGATCGGGCCCCGGCTCGACGGGGATGCCCCCCTTCGCGTCCTCGTGT
>DATJTM010000611.1:0-8867 GCA_035503395.1 Luteitalea sp. | reverse complement strand
CTCAACAGTCAGCTGGGAATGCCGCGCTGGGCGGCTGGCGTCGGCATCGCGGTGCTGGTGTGGCTGGTCATCATCGGTGGCATCGGCAGCATCGGCCGCGCCGCCGAGAAGCTGGCGCCGCTCAAGGTCGGGCTCTACCTCGGTGGCGGCGTGATCGTCATCGCGATGTTCGCCGGCAACATCCCGTCGGTGTTGTCGCTGGTCGTCAGCGAGGCGTTCTCGTTCAAGGCGACGGCCGGCGGCAGTCTCGGCATCATCGTTGCCATGCGGTACGGGCTCGCCCGCGGCATGTACGCCAACGAGGCGGGCTATGGCACTGCCTCGGTGGCCTACGGCACGGCCCGCAGCCGTCATCCCGAGCAGCAGGGATTGCAGGCCGTGATGGAGGTGTTCATCGTCTCGTTCGTCACCTCGACGATCAGTGCGATGACCATCCTGCTGACCGGGGCGTGGCAGTCGGGACTCACGAGTTCCGCCGCGGTGGCGTCGGCTTTCGACGCCGCGATGCCCGGCATAGGCGGCTACGTGGTGGCGCTGTGCGCGTTCCTGTTCGGGTACACGACGCTGATTGGCTGGGCGTTCTACGGTGAGCAGTTCTTCGAGTACCTGCTCGACCGCCCGGTGGCGCACTGGTATCGCTGGCTCTACTGCCTGCTGATCCCGTTCGGCGCGATCACGCGCGTCGAGGTCGTGTGGGCGTGGGGCGACCTGATGAATGCCCTGCAGATCTTTCCGAACATCATCGGCGTGATCGGGCTCTCGGGTTTCGCGGCGAGCATCGCCCGCGGGCGCGCCTCCACCCGGACGTAGCCGTCCGCCCACCGCACGTAGCCGTCGAACTTCAGTTCGACGGTCAGCCAGGGCTCGCGAGCGACGGCGCGAGAGCGTCGAGCTGAAGCTCGACGCCTACGGGGCGTAATGCAGGCAGGCTCGCAGGGCTGTTGGCCTTGCGCTACTTCGGCGCGGCCGACGCCATGAAGGCCTGCGCGGCGTTCGGATCCTGGTGCGGCACGTAGAGCGTGTAACCCTCGGCTGACGCCACCTTCTCGAGGCGCAGCAGTGCTTCCGCGAACGCACGCAATGCGGGCGACGTCTTGCCGTCTTCGGTGACGACGTAGGCCACATTCGAGATCCGCAGGAACCGGTCACGCGAGGCGAAGGCGCGCCGCCGCTGCGCTTCGTTGAGCGACGGGCCGTCGGGATCGCTGAGGGTGACCATCGCCTCGAGCACCGGGAACTCCATCACCGAACGCCGCTGCTGGCGCGTCACTCGCGACAGGTAGCCGCCGACGAGGCGCTTGCCATGGACCGTCTGCTGGTACTGCGTCAGTGGATTGAAGTCGCCGAGCGACGAGGTGCCGTCGCGCAGGCCGAAGGGCAGCGACAACACCCGGATGTCCTTGCGCGGGTCGCTCGCGATGCGGTGGAAGACGGCCGGCACGGTGCCGGCAAAGAGCGGACGTGGCACCGGCGAGAGCTCGAACAGGAGCAGCACCGTGACCAGGCCGAGCACGAGGCGACGCTGGCGCGGCCAGCGCTGGCCGATCGCGACGAGGGCCATCGCGAACAGCACCGCGACCAGCAGCGCTGCGACGACCACGAAGCGTGACGGCGAACGGGCCAGCCCGACGATCGGCACGTAGCGGAGCAGGGCCCACGGCCCCGGGATGTAGGTGTTGATGCCGGCGACATGGACGAACGGGCCGAGGGCGAGCAGGCAGAACGCGCCCGTGAGCCAGAGCCAGCGCCGGCGAGCAGGGCGCCAGCCGGTCCATAGCGCCACGCCAATCACCGCGAGGACGATCAGCGGCATCGCGCCGGTCAGTTCGGCGAAGCCATCCACGCGCTGCGCTTCGATCCACGCCTTGAACGGTGTCCCGAACAACGGCGAGTTCGGGTTGGGCATCACGAAGGCGAGCAGGTCGATGCCCGGCGGGCTGCTGCGCCAGTAGATGTCGGGGCCGCCACCTTGCCCTTGCCACATACGACCGCCGTACGCCACCAGGACCGGCGACAGCAGCAGCGTCGCGGTCGCCGCCATCAGGATCGCGAGACGCGGATGGTTGGGGGCGAACTGATACCGCCACTGGACGCGAGGCGCCCAGTGGAGCAGCAGGTACACCACGACCAGCAGCGTCAACACCAGCATCGGCGTGTACAGCGACCGCATGCTGATGCGCAGGCCGGCGACCTCGACGAGCCCGCCCTGCAGCGCGATGATCGCCACGAACGTCGCAGCGATGATCACGAGGCCACGCGACACGCGCCGCGCGAAGGCGAGATGGTCGTAGGCTTCACCGCGCGACACGACGATGGCACTGGCGGCGACGTAGGCGCCAACGAGCAGCACGCCGTAGACGGCGTAGTAGATGTCGCAGAACGCGGCCCACGCGAGGGTCGCGCCGATGGCGACGGCGTCGCGCGCCCTGCCCTTGCCCTCGGCGCGCACCATGATGTGGAGCAGGACGGCGAGCGGGGCGGCGGCGACGAGCGAGAAGTGCGCAGTGCTGCGCGCCATCAGGACCGGGCCGAACGCGAAGGCGACCCCGGCCAGCCACGATTCCCAGGCGCGTCCGCAGAGCGTGTGCGCGAGGCGCGCCGTGCACCACGCGGTGAGCGCCATCATCGCCAGGTAGACGACGTTGAACGTGCGCAGCAGCCCCAGCGGTCCCACCAGCGGGAACGCGAGCGCGTCCATGAACAGCGTGTAGTTGTGCAGCGTGAGATCGACGCGCGGCGCGAGCGACAGCACCGCGCCCGTCTGCAGCGGCAGGTGCTGCTGGAGCACCTCATGGCGGAAGACCCAGAGGTTCCACACGTACACGCCGGTGTCGCCCGAAGGCGGACCCGTCAGGTGGGTGCCGAGATGAAGCGGCAACGGCCACGAGAAGGCAACGGCAAGGGCAGCGAAGAGCCCGAGCCAGGCGACGAGAGTGCGGGCAGGCACGGCGGCAGCAGCGAACGGAATCGCGATGCTAGCACGACGGTCATTACAAATTTAACAATCCATCGTTAGGGTTTCTCCCGAGGCGCCCCGAGGACGAGCTTTCGTATCTTGATCGCCTCCCGCCGACGGCGTAGCATCGATGAACGATGTCCGGCACGTTGGCGCGCCTCTCCGGGAACAAGGATCAGGCGCTGCAGGACGCGCTCGGGCACCTCGCACCCGACGCCGGTCGCGCCGTCCAGGCCCTGCCCGGCCCAGAGGGAGTCGCGGCCGTCCACGCGCAGGTCAGCGCCGACAAGGTCGTCACCGCCGTCCGCCACATCCCGGCCCAGGCGGCGCGGTACGCGCCGTGGCCGACCGACGTCGACCCCCGCCTGATCGAGGCGCTGGCGGCGCGCGGCATCGAGCAGCCGTACAGCCACCAGGCCGAGGCGATGGCGCACGCGCTGGCCGGTCGTCATGTGGTCGTCGTCACACCCACCGCCTCGGGCAAGACGCTCTGCTACAACGGCGCCGTTCTCAGCACCGTGCTGCGCGAACCCGGCGCGCGGGCCCTCTTCCTGTTTCCGACCAAGGCGCTCGCCCAGGACCAGCTCGCCGAGCTGCAGGGCCTCGCGCAGATCGTCGGCCAGGCCGCGCAACGTGACATCGGCGTCTTCACGTACGACGGCGATACGCCCAACGACGCACGACGCGCCATCCGCGCCCGCGCCAACGTGGTGCTGAGCAACCCGGACATGCTGCACGCCGGCGTGCTGCCGCACCATCCGCGCTGGGCCCGGCTCTTCGAGAACCTCCGCTACATCGTCATCGACGAACTGCACGCGTATCGCGGCGTGTTCGGCAGCCACCTCGCCAACGTGCTGCGGCGCCTGCAGCGCATCTGCCGGCACTACGGATCGAACCCGACGTTCATCTGCACGTCGGCGACGATTGCCAACCCGAAGGGGCTGGCCGAGCAGCTCACCGAGCAGCCGTTCGAGCTGGTCGCCGAGAGCGGAGCGCCGCGCGGCGAGAAGTTCTTCGTGTTGCTGAACCCGCCGGTGGTGAACCAGGCGCTGGGCATCCGGCGTTCCTACCTGTCGGAGGCGAGGCGGGTGGCGCTGGAGTTCATGCGCCGCAACCTCCAGCTGATCGTCTTCGCGCAGAGTCGACTGGCGACGGAGATCCTCACCACGTATCTCAAGGACGCCTACCAGGCCCCGCCGGGCGCCACCGAGGCCGTGCGTGGGTATCGCGGCGGCTACCTGCCGCTGCGCCGTCGCGAGATCGAGCGCGGGTTGCGCGAGGGCGACGTGCGCGCGGTGGTCTCCACCAACGCGCTCGAACTCGGCATCGACATCGGCGCGCTCGACGTGTGCGTGATGGCCGGGTATCCCGGCACGATCGCCTCGACGTGGCAGCGGGCCGGCCGGGCCGGTCGTCGCTCGGGTCGATCGGCCGCGGTGCTCGTCGCCTCGAGTGCGCCACTCGACCAGTTCATCGTCCGGCATCCGACGTATTTCTTCGACGCCTCACCCGAGCACGCGCTGATCAATCCGGAGAACCTGCACGTGCTGCTCAATCACGTGAAGTGCGCGGCGTTCGAGCTGCCTTTCCAGGACGGTGAGCTCTTCGGCAAGACGCCGGTCAGCACCGAGGACGTGCTGCAGGTGCTGAGCGAGGAAGGCTTCGTGCACGGCGCCGACGGCCAGTGGAACTGGACGCACGAGTCCTATCCGGCCGACGCGATCAGCCTGCGCGCCATCACCTCGGACAACTTCGTGATCGTCGACATCACCGAAGGATCGCGGGTGATCGGCGAGACCGACTATACGAGCGCGCTCTCGACGCTGCACGAGAAGGCGATCTACATCCTCGAAGGTGCGCTCTTCCAGGTGGAGCGGCTGGACATCGAGGGTCGCAAGGCGTATGTCCGCAGCGTCGAGTGCGACTACTACACCGACGCCATCACCTACACGAAGGTGAACATCCTCGACGAGTTCGAGAGCAGTCTCGGTGAGGCGGGACAGACGTCCAGTGACGGTCGGTCTGGTGTCTCCAACCCGGCCCGCAACGAGGCAGACGTGGATCGGCATCCGGGCGACAACAGCGGTGCCTCCGAGCAGCCTGCCGCCGCCGACACCGACATCGAGGTGCCGGGGCAGGCCGCCTTCAGTGAGCGGGCCGTGCCGCCCGACGACGGCCTCGTCCCGCAGCCCAATCGGGCCGGGCGATCGCACGGCGACGTCCACGTCGTCTCGCGCGTCGTCGGCTTCAAGAAAATTCGCTTCTACACCAACGAGAACGTCGGCTCGGGCGACCTCGACCTGCCCGAGCAGCAGATGCACACCACGTCGTACTGGCTCACGGTGCCGCGCGCGGTGCTGCTGGAATTGCCGTGGTCGCCCGACGATCGGCGCGACGGCATCAGCGGCCTCGCCGCGGCGATGCGGTCGGTGGCACAACTGCTGCTGATGTGCGATCGTCGGGATCTCGGCGTGTCGGTCGACACCGGCACCGGCGAAGCGGGCGTCGGCGGCCGACCGACGGCCCCGGCGACCGGCGACGCCGACGCGCACGTGTTCCTCTACGACAACTACCCGGGCGGCATCGGCTTCAGCGCGCCGCTGTTCCGCATGCACGACCAGCTCCTGACGCAGACCGGCCAGCTCATCGCCTCGTGTCCGTGCGAGGTCGGCTGCCCGTCGTGCGTCGGCCCGGTCGGCGACATCGGGCCGCGCGCCAAGCGCGTGGCGCTCGACCTCCTGACGCGCCTGCAGGCGCCCTCGGCGCCGGTCGACGACGTTCCGTTCTAGCGCGGTCATGGCGTCCACCCTCAACCGGCTGCGTGACATTGCCCGCGGCACACCGGGCTCGGCGAGCGCCAACGCCACTGCGGGGCAGGCCGAGCCGACAGGTAAGCGTGAGCTGACGTACGTACCGGTCGATGCCAACGGCCTGCCAGCCGATCCGCGCGATCACTTCGTCGACGGCGTCGTCGAGGCGGTCGAGGGCGCCAGGATCGTCGAGACGGCCCACGGCGCCTGCATGGTCATCGAGCATCGCTTCGAAGGGCACCGCAGCCACGGCCGCGTGCGCGTCGAGCAGTGCGGCGAGATCGCGCTGGACGAGACGCTGGACGTCCTGGCCGGCCGGGCCCTGCGCGGTGATCGCGTCGATGGGGCGCCACCACCGCGTCGCCTCGTCTACTTCGATCTCGAAACGACCGGCCTCAGCGGCGGCGCCGGCATGGTCGCGTTCCTCGCCGGTGTCGGCGAGTGGCGCGACGACGCCTTCGTGACCACGCAGTTCCTGATGCCGTCGTTCACGACCGAACCGGCGCTGCTGCACGCCCTCAACGACTACTTCGGTGACGATGCGGTGCTGGTCACCTACAACGGGCGCACCTTCGACGTGCCCGTGATGGAGATGCGCGGCGAGATGCAGCGCGTGCCGCAGGTGGTCTGCGACCTGCCGCACCTCGACCTGCTGCACGCGGCCCGTCGCCTGTGGCGGGCCTCCGAGGCCGGCGACCGGTCGTGCCGCCTCACGCACCTCGAGGAATCGGTGCTCGGGGTGGGGCGCGTCGGAGACGTGGGCGGGTTCGAGATTCCGGCCCGCTACTTCCAGTTCGTCCGCGGCGGCGGGATGGCAGGACTCGAGCCGGTGCTGCTCCACAACCGCCTCGACCTGCTGTCGCTGGCGGCGCTCACGGCGCACGCGCAGCGCCTCGTGCGCGACGGTCGAGAGCAGGCGCCCTCGAATGCGACGGCCTTCGGGCTCGGCGCCCTGTACGAGCGATCCGGATGGATCGAGGCGGCGTTGCCCTGCTACCAGGCGGCGGCGGACGACCACTGGCAGACGCGTGAACTGCGACGATCGGCGGCGCGGGCGCTCGCCCGGTTACTGCGTCGGCAGCGGCGCTATGAGGAGGCGGCAGAAGCCTGGCAACGGCTGCTGCAGCTGGGTGGGCGTCCGCAGATCCTGCGCGAAGCACGCGAAGCCCTCGCCATCCATCACGAGCATCGTGGGGGACAGCTCGAGGAAGCGCGGCGCCATGCCGTGGCCGGGGTGGAGCAGGCGATCGGGCGGGGAGAGCGCGACGACTTCAGTCGTCGACTCGCCAGGCTGGAACGCAAGCTGGCGAGGGTGTCGGCAGAGATGCCGTTGTGGAACGAGTAGGGAAGCTGTCCTGCCTTCGCGGCGGTGTCGATCGACGGGGCCGCGATGCGGACAGCGATGGAACGCGGCGGTGTTACGCCGACGCGCCCTTGCGCGACTTCTCGGCAGCCTTGCGGGCAGCCACGGTGGTCGCACCGAACTTGCGGGTGAAACGCTCCACGCGACCCTCGGTGTCCACCAGCTTCTGGCGGCCCGTGAAGAACGGGTGGCAGTTGCTGCAGATTTCCAGGTGGAGGTCCTTCTTCGTCGAGCGCGCCGGCCAGGTGGCTCCGCAGGCGCAACGGGCCTCGACGTCGTGATACTCGGGGTGAATTCCAGGCTTCATTGTGTGGCTCCTTCGACTTCGGCCAAACCTGAATCTTACCACAGGCATTCCGTTGGCCGCGGCATGTCCGACGCCGCGCCGTCGCCCGTCGTTGCGGGCCTGACATCCAGCCCCTGCCGCGCCGCCTGGACTCACGATGGAGCTGTCTATGGGTTCCTGGTCGGCTGCACTCGACCCCTACGGCAGAGGCCCGGGCAGGGATATTGCTTAGTACACAGGTAGGACGCGTCCCGCCTGCGAACGGCTCCCGGAAAAGTCCGGAGATTCTTCGCAGGGTGCCCGTCGCCGCGATCACGATTTCGTGAGTGCGGTAACGGTTCTGTGGGCGACCCCGGAGTTCTCATGTTGCGACGACTGATCCTCGCGTCGGCCCTGTGCCTCGGGCTGGCCCACACTTCCTTTGCAGACTCGATCGCCTACCAGAACGGTCAGTCGCCGTACAGCCTTCCGTATTCGGCGTCGTCATCGCCGTTCGAGGCTTTCGAGTGGACGCCCCTCGATCTCGCGGCTTTTGCCGCCTACGGAGGTGACTTCGTGAACGTGCGCAAGCCGGTCACGCAGATCGCCATCATCGAGGACCTGGCTCCGCCGCCCCCCCCGGGGCCCGACGACGAGCAGGTCGTCTTCGCCATGGCGACGCCGTTCGCCAGCCCGTACTTCGAAGGCATCTCGCAGGCGGCGGTTGCCGAGCCCACCGACGACGACACGCCGTCGATTCCGGAGCCCGGCGCCCTGCTGCTCATCGGCCTCGGAATGCTCGGTGCGTCGAGCCGGCTGCGCCGCGCCCAGCGCAGGTCAGTCACGAAGTAGCGCTCCCGCATCCCGCGCGAACCACGGTCAGGATGTTGCCCCTCCCGGGCAACATCTTGGCCGTTTTCCGTTTTGTGTTCTGTTCAGGGAGGGCCGGCTCGCCGAGCCGGCCGCTCAGCGGACGCGCCGGCGGCGCGTCCCTACCGAGTGGCGCACCCGTGTTCGCGACGGCCGACGGCCGACTGACGAAGGCCGCCTGTTTAGGGGATCACGTGCGTGCGGTCCCAGCGATGGGCGCGCAGCGCCGCCATCAGGCCTTCGCCGAGTTCGCGGCCGTCGGACACCGCGGTGTTCTCGACGACGTGCGGCGCCTTGCGCATGCCGGGAATCGTCGTCGACACCGCCTGGTGCTCGAGGATGAAGCGCAACGCGAGCTCGGGCAGCGTCATCCCGGCCGGCACATCGGCCTGGAGGCGGTCGACACGATCGAGGGTCTCGGCCAGGTTGGGCGGCGTGAAGTAGAGACTCCGCCAGTCGTTGGCGGGGAAGGTCATGTCGCGCGTCATCTTGCCGGTGAGGCTGCCCTCGTCGAACGGGACGCGCGCGATGATGGCCACGTCGAGACGCTGCGCCGCCGGGAACAGCTCGTCTTCGGGGTTCTGGTCGAAGACGTTGTAGACG
>DATJTM010000610.1:0-11170 GCA_035503395.1 Luteitalea sp. | reverse complement strand
CGCTTCACGACGGTGCACGGAGGTGACGTGACCTGGATGCTCGAGGGCGCGACGGCATGACGCACGAGATCGACGTGCCGGTCGTCACTGACATCGGTGCGTATTGCCGTGCCGTCGAAGCACATCTCTGCCGGATGAACGGCGGCCATCTGGTGCGCATCGTCGGACCGGCGTTCGAACTGGTCGCTGGCTGGGCTCGTGAAGGCATCCCCGAGCGCGTCGTGCTGCACGGGGTCGATCGCACACTGGCGAGGTTGATGGCGAAGGGGCCGCGGCGACGGCCCGTCCGCATCGAGTTCTGCGAGGCCGACGTGCGCGACGCGTACGACCAGTGGCGACGTGCGGTGGGTGTCCGCGCGACTGCTGCAGGGACGGTCCCCGACGCTCGCAACGAAGCAGACGCGGTACCCGCCGGTGCGCGGCACCCGTCGATGCCGAAGCATCTGGAGCGCACCCTGGTGAAGCTGTCATCGGCCGCGGCGGCCCGTCCGCTCGACGACGACCTGGCCCGCGAGGTGACGGCCGTGATCGCCGACCTCGACGCGTGCCTCGACGAGAGTCGTGGGGCGAGAGGCGAGGCGCGGGCCGGCCTCATCGCGCGACTGGAGGCCATCGATCGTCGCCTCACGAGTGCCGCCGTGCGCGCGCTCGGCACCGAGGCGCGGGCGGAGATCGATGCACAGGTGCGCCGCGAACTCGCGCCGTATCGCGAGCAGATGCCGGCGCCGCCCTTCCGCGAGGCGGTGGACGCGCTCACCAGCGACCTCGCGTGTCGTCAATTCGGATTCCCGCGGGTGCGCCTCGATGGCTGAGACCCCAATCAGTGTCGTGCTGGAGAAGCCGGTGGCGGGCGGTCGCTCGCTGGCTCGCGTCGACGGCCGCGTCGTGCTCGTGAGTGGCGGGATTCCCGGCGAGCGTGTGCGGATCGTCGTCGAGCGCACCGGCAAAGGCGTGGCCTTCGGCCGCGTCGTCGAGATCGAAGAGGCCTCGCCCGACCGCGTCGAGCCGACCGTCGACCCGCAATGCGGTGGCCTCGCGTTCGCGCATGTCGCCTACGACCGGCAGGTCCAGTTGAAACGCGCGATCGTCGAGGACGCGCTGCACCGGACCGGCCACCTGCGTGACATCCCAGCCATCGAAGTCGTGGTGTCGCCGACGGCCGAATGGCGGTTGCGGGCGCGGTTGCACTGCGAGGGCACACGGGTCGGCTTCTTCCGTGAGGGCACGCACACGCTGTGTGACGCGGACCCATCGAGGCAACTGGCACCAGGACTGCTCGAGACGGCACGCGGCGTGGTCGATGCGCTGCGCACGGAGCTTCGCGGCAGCGTGGAGACGGTCGTCGTCTCGCAGGCGATCGACGGCGCGAAGGCCGTGGCCCATCTCGAACTGCGACGGCCGCTGCCGCGTCATGGCGATGTGTGGGATGCGGGCAAGGTCGCGGCGCTGGGCGTCGAAGGCGTCAGTGCGGCGCTGACGACGTCGCGCCATCCCGCGACGCTGGCAGGGGAGCCGTGGCTGCGCGAGTCGTTGCAGGGGCTCGGTGTGTCGGCCGCCGACGAGGGCCTGTTCCTGCAGCGCCATGCGGCGTCGTTCTTCCAGGGCAATCGCGCGCTGATCCCGACGCTCGTCGAGCGCGTGCTCGGCGTGGCGAGCGACGCGCCGGCGGTGATCGATCTCTACGCGGGTGTCGGCCTGTTCGGCGTGGCTGCCGCAGCCGCGGGCGTGCCGACGGCCACGTGCGTCGAAGGCGATCCGGTGAGTGCCGAAGACCTCGTGGCCAACTGCAGTCGGATGGACGACCGCACGAGGGCGATCCGCAGCGACGTCGAGAGCTACGTGTCGCGCGAGGCGCGCTCGCTGACCGACGCCTGCGTGATCGTCGATCCGCCGCGGACCGGCCTCGCGCCGGTCGTGACGACCGCCATCGGCGCGGCGCGGCCTCACCGGCTCGTGTACGTGTCGTGTGATCCAGCCACGCTCGCACGCGATCTCCGGGCCCTGACGGAAGCGGGGATGCACGTCGATGCCATCGCGATGTTCGACATGTTCCCGGTCACCGCGCACGTCGAGACCGTGGTCACGCTCAGTTCGTAGAATCGAGCAGCCTACGGGCCTACAGCCTGCAGCCTACTGTTGACCCGCCGGCAGGCAGCGCTGACCGTCGGACAAAGTCCGACGGCTACGCGTGCTGATACCGTTTTCGCCGACGTTCTGACTGCCGACGCGCCTACTGCCGACGCGCCGACTGCCGACTGCCGACCTGATTCTGTCGACGGCCGAAGGCCGAATGACGAAGGCCGACCCTGATGCCGTTCTCCATCGATCCCGACGTCCACTATCTGAACTGCGCCTACATGTCACCGTTGCCGGTGACGGTGGAGGAGGCAGGGCGCGCCGCCGTATCTCGGAAGTCGCACCCGTGGGCGATCGCGCCGACGGACTTCTTCTCGGACGTCGACGTCGTCAAACGCGAGTTCGCTTCAGTCCTGGGTGTACCGGAGCACACGGCGGTCGCGATCATGCCGAGCGCCTCGTACGGCATGGGGGTCGTCGCCCGCAACCTGACCATCCGCGAGGGGCAGCACGTGCTCGTGGCTGGCGAGCAGTTTCCCAGCAACATCCACCCCTGGCGGCGCCTGTGCGCGGAGCGGGGCGCCGAGATGCGGACAGTTGCCGGGCCGACCGCGCGCGACGGGCGAGCCGAGGCCTGGAATGCCGCGCTGCTCGATGCGATCGACGAGCGGACGGCGTTGCTGGCCATCGCCCACGTGCACTGGGCCGACGGCACGCGGTTCGATCTCGTCCGGCTGGCGGCACGGGCGCGCGAGGTGGGGGCGCGTGTGGTGATCGATGGCACCCAATCGATCGGCGCCATGGACTTCCCGTTCGACGCCGTGCGACCCGACGCGGTGATTTGCGCCGCCTACAAGTGGTTGTGTTGCCCGTACGGCCTGGCGTTCGGCTGGTTCGGCGACGCCTTCCTCGACGGCGTGCCGTTGGAGGAAACGTGGAGCGGGCGCGCTGGCAGCGAGGACTTCCGCCGCCTGGTCGAGTACACGGATGCTTACGGGCCTGGGGCCAGCCGATTCGACGTCGGTCAGCGGTCCAACTTCATCCTGTTGCCGATGGCGATCGAAGCGCTGCGCCTCGTGCGCGAGTGGGGCACCGCCCGGATTCAGGCGCACGCAGCGTCGCTATGGGAGCCGGTACTCGGTCCCCTGCGCGCAGCGGGATTCGCCATCGAGGACGCGTCATGGCGCGGCGATCACCTGGTCGGTGTTCGTACGCCTGACGGTGTCGACCTGTCGGTACTCGCCGAGCGCTTGTCGCGGGCGCGGGTCTTCGTGTCGTTGCGCGGCGATGCGATTCGCGTCTCGCCGCACCTGTACAACACGTCAGCCGACATGGACGCGCTCGTCCGCGCACTCACCACCGACTGATCGACGGACCGGCTGATACCGGTCTGCCGCTCGCGAGTTCAGACGTGGGCCGTCGAGCGCTCGCGGCAGGCCGCGGCGAAGAGGCGGAACAGCGGCAGGAACTCGCCGGTCTCCCAGAAGTTCTCCGGGTGCCACTGCACGCCGACGCAGAATGGCAGATCGGGCGCTTCGATGCCTTCGACAATGCCGTCGGTCGCGTGCGCAGTGGCGGCCAGGCCGCGACCGATCGCCTTCACCGCCTGATGATGGCGGCTGTTCACCTGCGACGGCATGCCGTCGGCGACGGCGCGCGCGAGATGCGTGCCGTCCACCACCTCGAGGCCATGCGCCATCGTCGTCAGCGTGTCGGGCATGGAGTGCGGAATCGCCACCGGCACCTGCGAGGGCAGGTCCTGGATCAGCGAGCCACCAGCCGCGACGTTGAGCACCTGCATGCCGCGGCAGATCGCGAGCAGCGGTGTGCCGTCGGCGAGGCAACGACGAGCGACCTCCAGTTCGAACGTGTCGCGGGCACCGGCGGCGAGTTCGCAGGTCGGATTGAGCAGTTCGCCGTACCGGGCCGGGTCGACGTCCGGTCCGCCTGCGAGAAGAACGCCATCGACGCCACTGAGCGCCGCCGTGACGTCGCCTTCCGGCACGACCGCCTGGATGTCGGCGTCGATCGCCGCCAGCGAATGCAGGTAGTCGTCGTCGCGACCACAGCGGACATAGAGAATGCGCGAACGACTCATCACATGCGCCCCGGAACGACGGCGCCCATGAGCGCGAGTGTGCGGATCATCTGCTGACGGAAGTAGCTGGCCGCGGCGGCGCGCCACAACCGCACGTCGCGTCGCTCCTCGGACATGATGGGGAAGCGGTGGTAGAAGCCGCTGAAAGCCTGCGCGAGGCTGAAGGCGTACTTGGCGAGGACCGACGGCTCGAGACTGCGGACCGCCGAGTCGACCGTCTCGTCGAGACGCGCACAGGTGAGAACGAGGTCCCAGAGTGCATCGCCTTCTTCCCCCGGTGCCAGGGTGTCGACGGGCAGGCCGGCGAGTTGCGCCGCGACGGCCGCCTCGTCGAGCTGTTCGCGCTCACGCAGCTTCGTGAAGATGTTGCCGGCACGCACGGCGGCGTACTGCAGGTACGGCCCGCTCTCGCCCTCGAAACTCAGCGCCTCGTCGATGTCGAAGGCAATGATCTTGGTGCGCGAGAACTTCACCATGAAGTAGCGCAGCGCGGCGACGGCGATGGCCTCGGCCGTCTGGCGGGCGTCCGCCTCGGAGAAGTCCGGGTTGCGCTTGCGGACTTCCTCGAGCGCCTTCTCGATCAGGCGATCGATCAGGTCGTCGGCCTTGACGCCGAGGCCCTTGCGGCCGGAGACCTCGACGAACGGCTTGCCGTCGGGCTCGCCCTGGTACCCGAGTTCGCGCGCCGTTTTGTGCGACAGCGCCACCATCTCGTACGAGAAGTGGATCGACTGTTCCGCCTGCGCGCGATGCCCCATCGTCGCGAGCGCCTGCTTCAACAGCTTCTGCAGGTACGACTGGCGGGTATCGATGACGTTGATGACCGTGCCGGCCTGGCCGAACACCGGATGGTCGGTCTCACCGCCCTCGGTCGTCGTCGCCCACAGGGGTTCGCCGTGGATGCGCGTCGCGAACCGGCGATAGGCGAAGTCCTTGCCGAGCAGGCCGAACTTCCAGAACTGATTCGCGATGTCCTTGCCGACGTACGTGACGGTGCCGTTGGACCGCACGATCACTTTCTCGCGCGGGTTCGCCTCGCTCTCGACGGGTTCGGCATCCGTCTCGCCAGCGACTGCCTCGGCGTCACCGGCCGATGGCACGGGCGCCTCGGCGATGGCGTCGACGTCCTCGTCGATCTCCATCACCCAGCAGCCCTTCAACTTGCCTTCCTGCTGCAGGTACACCGTGCCGTTCTTCTTCAGGATGTCGAACGCGGTGGCCCAGAACTGCAGCCGCAGGATGTCGCCTTCCCACGACAGGAGGTCGTAGTCGATGTCGAGACGCGCCATCGTCCGCAGGTGGCAGCGCACGATCGCTTCGGCGATCACGGCGCCCATCTGCGCGCTCTCGCCCTCACCGTGTTCGATCGCGTGCAGCGTCTCGGCACGGACGGCGAGGCGGGCCTTGTCCGCCTGGTACCACTCGGTGACGCGCGCGTAGAGGTCCCAGCACTCGTAGTCGAAACGCGTACCGGCCGCCATGGTCCGCACTTCATCGAGCGTCCGAGGCTCGAGGTGCTGGAAGCCGACGACGACGTCGGCGACCTGCACGCCGGTGTCGTCGATGTAGTTCTGGATCTCGACGGGCGTTCCCAGGAACCGGAGCAGGCGGCCGACGGTATCGCCGAGGATGGCGTTCCGGAGGTGGCCGATGTGCGCCGCTTTGTTCGGGTTGATCGCGGTGTGCTCGACGATCGTCTTCGGGCGTCCGGATGGTGCGGCGCTGGTCGTGTTCCCGAGATGAGCGATGAGGAACGCGGCCCGGTCCATGAACAGGTTCACGTAGCCGCCGCCGACGGCCTCTGCCTTCGCGATGCCGTCGATGGCCGGAAGTGCGGCGACGATCTCCTGCGCGATGGCGCGGGGTGGCTTGCGCAGGCTGCGGGCGAGTTCGAAGGCGCACGGGCTGGCCAGGTCGCCGAGGGCCCGCGACGGGGGCGTCTGGAGGACGATCGTCGCCGGCACCGCGTCCGGCCCGTAAAGGGTTGTCAACGTGTCCCGTAGCGCCGCTCGCACGGCCTGCTGCAGAGGCAGGATCATCGGTTTGACTCAGTCAGATCAGTGGGTTAGCATGCCGGGCAGTCGTGCTCAGTCATCTCGAGCGCCCGCGCATAGGTAAGCGGATCGTTCACGTTCCACAGGGCGCGCGGGTCGTCCGACTCGTCGACGGTCACGACCGTCGAGGCGCCGAGTCCCTCCAGATCACGCACGCGTCGGCGCCCGGCCTCCCAGGCGTCGCGCAGGGCCGGCAGGCATGCCTGCCGCACCGAGACGCACAACGCCCGTCGCCCATCGCTGCCTGCCACGCACGCCACGTCGGCGTCGATGCCTGCCATACGCACGGCGGTGAGCACGCCGCCTGGAATGAAGGGCAGGTCGACCGCCAGGATCAAGGCGTGCGACGTGTCGAGCGCCTCGAGTGCAGTCAGGATGCCGCCAAGCGGCCCGGCGCCAGGGTAGGCGTCCGGCAGAATCGGGACGCGACCGGTGCCAGTTGCGCCACCGATGACCAGCCGGGTCTGCGTCAGCGGGGTCAGCGCGTCGAGCGCGCGTTGCAGCAGCGTCCGGCCGCCCAGTGGCAGTCGCGTCTTGTCCACGCCGCCGAACCGCCGGCTGCGCCCTCCGGCCAGCACCACCCCCGTCCACTCGGGGGACGTGCCTCCCGGACGTCCACGCACCGTCGGAACGTTACCAGAAAATGAGCGAGGCGAGAATCGATCGGCTGCTCGGCGCAGCCCTGCATCAGGCCATTGCCGACCTGCTGCCGATGCGACTCGATTTCTACGAAAGCTATCTGCGGCCGCGTGGCTGGCGTGAGGACGCCGTCAACCTGGCGCCGGTCACCGCCGTGCTCAGTTTCCTGCGCCACGAGGACGAGGGCACCTACGACGCGGTGATGGTCCGGGCGGCCGCGTACGCGGTCGACTGGTGGCTCGCCCGTCAGGGCTGGCACGTCCGTCGCGGCCGGGCCTGGTTGCCGGCGCCGCTCCGCCTGCGGCAGGCCGGTAAGCTCGCCAAGGCGCATTTCGAGCACGCCTACCGTGGCACGAAGGTCCGGGTACGCATTCGCGGACGACGGCTCGAGCTCGAGATCCGCGGCTCGATCTTCTGCAGCAGTCGCGAGCACGTGACCGAACCGCTGTGTCGTTACTACCTCGCGTTCGTCGAAGCACTGCTGGCCGACGACCCGCTGCCGCGCAGCAGCGAGATCACGGCCTGTCGCGCACTGGGCGGCGAGCACTGCCTGATCGCCGTCGAATTCACGGAGCCCGGCGCGTGAACGCCTCGGGTCTTCGGCGGTCGCTGCTCGCAGCGGCCGTCTTTCTCGCGTGCGTCCTGCTGCCAGACGTCGCATCTGCCCAGAGCGCCAACCCGGCGACGGCCAGCGTGCTGGTGATGCCGCTGCGCCCGACCGGTGACGACCCCCGCGGCGTGTGGCTCGGAGAAGGCGTGGCGCTGCTCGTCTCCGACGGGCTGACCGCGCTCGGCCGCCCGGCGGTGACGCGAACCGATCGCGTGGCCGCCTTCGATGCGCTCGAACTGCCCGACGACCGTGAGCTGTCCCGCGCGACGCTGCTGCGGGCCGCGCAGGTGATGGGCGTCCGTGAACTGGTGACGGGCACGGTCACGGTGACGGGCGACACGCTGACGGTCTCGGTACGAGTGGTCCAGGTCGAAGTCGGGCGTGGTGTGCCGGAACTGCGCGAACAGGGCTCCCTGCGAGATGTGGTGGCGCTGGCGAGTCGCGTCGCCGCGCGTATCGCCGGTGTGCCGCCTGGTTCGCCGGCCGCCACGATCGAGCCGCCGCCGTCGCTCGAGGTCTTCGAAGCGTTCGTGAAGGGGTTGGTGGCCGAGACGCCCGCCACGCAACTGCGTTTCCTCGCGCAAGCCGTCAAGGCCGCACCCACCTATGCGCGCGCGCAACTGGCGCTGTGGGAGGTGTCGACCGAAGAGGAGATGCACGACGAGGCGCTCGCCGCCGCGCAGGCCGTCCCCGCGTCATCGCGCTTCAGTCGTCGGGCCCGCTTCTCCGCCGGCCTGTCACTGATTGCGCTGAAGCGTTGGGACGATGCGTTTGCCGCGTTCAAGACGTTGCTCGACGAAAGCCCGACGCCCGCCGTGTACAACAACCTCGGTGTGATTCAGGCGCGACGCGGCGCCGTGACGCCGCAAACCGGCAAGCCGGCCTGGTACTTCACCAAGGCCGCCGAAGCGGCGCCGGAGTCGCCGGACTACTTCTTCAACCTCGGATACGCGTATTGGCTCGACAAGGACGTGCCGGCCGCCGTCTATTGGTTGCGCGAGGTGGTGCGTCGCCGACCGGCAGACGGGGAAGCGCACTTCGTGCTCGCGGCGGCGCTGCAGGCGGTGAACTCGGGCGCCGAGTCGACGCGCGAGCGCGAGTTGGCGAGGCAGCTGTCGTCGCGATTCGACGAATGGGAGAAGGGTGGCGCCGCCGATGGTGAACGTGGCGTGCCGCGCGGCCTCGAGCGCCCGAGCGAGACCGAGACGACGCCGGTGCGCGTCGATCCGGCGCTGGTGTCGGCCACGCAGCAGGAGTATCAGCAGCTGGCGCGTTTCCACTATGACCGCGGTCAGCGCCTTGCCGAGCAGCAGCAGGACCGTGAGGCGATCAGCGAGTTCCGGAAGAGTCTGTACCTGGCGCCCTACGACGCCCGCACGCACCTGGCCATGGCCCGAGTGCTGGTGCGCGGAGGACGGCTGCGCGAGGCCGTCGACGCGCTGAAGATCTCGCTATGGAGCGAGGAGAGCGTCGATGCCCGTCTGCTGCTGGCCGAGTCTCTGCTCGAATCCGACGAACCGGCCGCCGCGCTGACCCACGCCGAGCGGGCCGTCCAACTCGCGCCGACCTCGGCCGACGCGCGCGCGTTGCTGGCGAAGATCAAAGCGGTGCTGCCGGCGAAGTAGACACGGCAACACAGCAAACGTTGAAAGTTCGAAAAGGCCAGAAGGGCAAGAAGGACGAAAGCAACGTCGCGCTTCAGGTGCGAGAAAGCCGACGGTCGCGCGCCGACGTTCCGCCGCGGCATCCTGCTCGAGCGAGCACGGACTTTTCGAACTTTTCGAACTTTTCGGCCTTTTGGAACTTTGCATGGGCCCGGCGCAGCCGGGCAGCCGTGTTAGAGTGCTGCTCTGACCAGCACGCGGAGACCGGGGCAAACTGTGTCCGCCGCCTGGCCGTCTTTACTCCGTCCAGTCGGTGCGTTCACGGCAGCCTCCCAGCCCGCCGCTGCGCGCCCTGGGTGCACGCATGGCCCACGATATTCCAGACGACGGCTTCCACGAGATTCAGCTGAGCGGCAAGCAGCTGGTCTTTCTCTTCATGGCGACGACCGTCGTGTCCGTCGTCATTTTCCTGTGCGGTGTCATCGTCGGCCGTGGTGTGCAGAACGCCCGCGGCACCTCGATCACCGACTCGACCAGCCTCGATCCCTCGACGGCGGCGTTGCCGGACGATGACGCGACTGGTGCGCCGGCGTCGGGCAAGCCGACGACGGTGTCGGGCCTGACGTACGCCGAGAGCCTGGCGGCGAAGAACGCGCCGACGGCCAACGTCGAGCCGGGCGCCGCCGAGGCAGTGGCCGACACGCCGACCGCCGCTCCTGCGGCGGAGACACCCGCGGCGACACCACCGCCCGTGGTATCGACGCCGGCCCCCGCGGCTGCGGCCAAGGCGACCCCTCCGCCACCAGCCCCGACCCCTGCGCCGGCTCCGGCGGCCGCGCCGACCGCGGCGGCTGCGGCTGGCGATGGCGGTTTCACGGTACAGGTCACGGCGCTGAAGAATCGACCCGAGGCCGATGCCGTGGCCAAGCGGCTGCAGTCGCGCGGCTATCAGGCCTACGTCGTCGGGCCCGGCGGCGGTCAGGTGATCTACAAGGTGCGCGTCGGCATGAACATGCAGCGGCCCGAGGCCGACAAGGTCATGCGCCGCCTGCAGAGCGAAGAGAAGTTCAAGCCCTGGATTACGCGCTAGCGGTTCTCTCGGGCGTGCTGCTGGCGCTGTGCATGCCCAAGCCGGCGCTGGCGCCGCTCGGTTGGGTGGCCCTCGCGCCGCTCTGTGTGGCTATCGCGCGCACGGCGCGTCGGCCGGCACCACGGGGACCGCGTCCCTTCCTGCTCGGCCTCGTCACAGGCCTCGTCGCGTTCGCAGGCACGGTGTCCTGGACGTCGGACGTCCTGGCCATCTTCGGCGGACTCAACGCCGGGCTGGCGTGGGTGCTCGCCGCGCTGCTCATCGCCTACCTGGCGATTTATCCCGCGATCTTCAGTCACGCGATGACGACGGCCGTGGCACGCACGGGCGTCGCGGCACTCGCGATCGCGCCGGTCGTGTGGCTCGGCACCGAGTGGCTGCGCGGCACGCTGTTCACCGGGTTTCCGTGGGTGCTGCTCGGCTACAGTCAGTCGGACACGCTTGCGCCCTTGCAGGTGTCGAGTCTCGTCGGCATCTACGGGCTGTCCGGACTGGTCGTCTGTCCGTCGGCCGCGCTTGCCATCGCGGTGACGCGGCCGGCCTGGACGCGCACGACCGTGAGTGCGGCGGTCGCCCTGCTGACGCTGCCTCTGCTCGGCACGGCCTGGGGAGCGTGGCGCCTCGGGCAACCGTGGTGGCAGCAGGCGCCGGTCGCGAGGGTCGGCATCGTGCAGGGCAACGTCCCGCAGGGGCAGAAATGGGATCCCGCGTATCGCGACGCCATCCTGTCGCGGTATCTGGCGCTGACGCGTGACGTCGCGGCCAGTGGGGTCGACCTGGTCATCTGGCCGGAGTCGTCGACACCATTCGTCTTCAACCGCGATGCGATCGAGACCGAGGTGATGCGCGCGGCCGTCGTTCGCGCCGGCGTCCCGGTGGTGTTCGGCAGCGACGAGGTCGTCGGGCCACGCGAGTTCTACAACGCGGCGTTCGTGATCGACGGGCGAGGTGACGTTCGAGGTTCCTACCGCAAGATGCAGCTCGTGCCGTTCGGCGAGT
>DATJTM010000609.1:0-3943 GCA_035503395.1 Luteitalea sp. | reverse complement strand
GTGGCGAGTGTGCACAGCAGCACCCCCAGCGCGCGACGGACCAATTGCGAGAACTTGAACGTTTGCACGTTTCCTCCCTCGAGAATCACGGTCGTCACGACGTCGTCCTCCACGTCGTCACGCCACGAGCCCGGTCCGTAGAAGTACGGATCCAGGGCTGCCCGAGTGCCGCGGGCGCCCGATTCTGCACGAACTCGCCACGATTCCAAATGCAACAGTTCGTCACAGCGTCCTCGTCGGCTTCCCCGACTGCCTACTGCCTACTGCCTACTGCCGCCTGCCGCTGGCCGTCCTTCTGACTTTCGACTTTCGTGGTTGTGAGTGATCAGCGACTGATACCGTCCCGTCCCCGCCGCCGATCCGGTCGCGTCAAACACCCGAACGTCATCCCGTCTGATCCGTCTCCCGCCTCAACGGCAACGCGGAGGACGCAATGCGACGGGCACGCCTGGTCGGATTCAGTGGTCTCACTCTCTCGGCACTTCTGGCAGGTCCGGTCTCGGGCGCGCCCGGTGTCGAGCCCGCACTCGAGGGACGCTGGATCGGCGGCTTCGTCAATCGCGGCACCGTGGTCGTCGTCGAGGCGACGTTCAGGGGTGGTGCGTCGCTGACCGGCGACATCGACCTGCCGCAGCGCGCCGAGGCCGATATCCCGCTGCATGGCGTGTCGCAGCGCGGGAAGTCGATGTCATTCGAGATTCCCGGGGCCGACGCGAACCTCCTGTTCGAAGGGCGATTCGAGACGGCGACGCAGCTGCGCGGCAGCGTGCGGCAGGGGATGGGCTACACGCGCTTCGAGATGCTGAAGCTCGCGCCGGTCACTGCGGGCGATCTCGCCGGGGCCTACGGCACCTACGAATGGGCGCCTGGCAAGGTGCTCCTGCTCGCGCCGGGACAGGACGGCGCCATCTACGTGGACTACGAGACGGGACGTACCGGTGCCCTCTTCGCGCTCGGCCGCGATCACCTCGTGGGAGGTCCGTCAGTGTCCACGGGCTATCCCGTGATGATCGCGCTGAAGCTCACGCGCGACGCCGACGATCGCGTCACGCAGGTCGCCATCGAACGCGGCGGACGGACGGTCCGCGCCACGCGCAGGCAGTTCTACACCGAGGTGCCAGCCCGCTACGCAAGCGGCGACGCGAGCATCTCCGGCTCCCTGCTGCTGCCGGCCGGGCCGGGCCCCCATCCCGCCATCGTGATGATTCATGGATCCGGCGGCGTCACGCGCGACGTGCTGCGCCCGTTCGCCGACCACTTCGCGCGCAACGGCGTGGCCGTGCTCATCACCGACAAGCGTGGCACCGGCGGGTCGACCGGCCGCTGGGCGCGCGCCACCTTCGACGACCTGGCCGACGATGCGCTGGCGGGCGTGAAGTACCTGCGGTCGCGTCCCGAGATTCAGGCGTCGGCCATCGGGCTGCACGGCACCAGCCTGGGCGGCTGGGTGGCCCCCCTGGCCGCGACCCGCTCCCGCGACGTCGCCTTCGTCATCGTCGAATCAGCCCCGGTGATGACGCCGATGGAGCACGAGCGCCTGCGCGTCGAGTCACAGATGCGCGCCGACGGCCGCCCGCACGAGGCGATCGCACAGGCTTCGGCATTCATGAACCAGAAATTCGAGGTCGCCCGCACCGGTGAGGGCTGGGACCGCCTCGAGGCCGCGATCGCGGCAGGGCAGAAGGCGGGCTGGCTGGCCTACGTCAATCCCCCTACGTCGCTCGAGTCGCTGCGCTGGAACTGGGACCACGTCTTCTCCCACGACCCGCTGCCCGTGCTGCAGAAGCTCACCGTGCCGATGCTGGTGCTCTATGGGGAGCTCGATGCGATCGTGCCGCCCAGGGTGCATCGCGCCCGGATGGAGCAGGCCGTCCGTGCCGCCGGCAGGAACAACGTGACGATCCGCGAGTTCGCCCGCGCCAATCATGGCTTCTTCCAGGCCATCACCGGAGGACGCCAGGAGCAGCCGACGCTGGGCGCCTTCGTGTCCGGCTACTTCGAGGCGCGGACCGCCTGGGTCCGGGCCCGATCGCAGGAGGCCGCCGCCGCTGCACCGACCGAGAGTCAGGAGTAAGCAGGCACCAGAATCGTCGGTCCAGTCGCGATCTCGACACCTCGGGCGGCCCGGATCTCCCGCCGCGGGCCGACCAGGCCAGCCATTGTGTGCCAGCCGATCTGGTACAGCCCTTGCCTTGGTAGGGCATGCCCGCGATGCGGGCGTGGCCCATGACCAACTCACGTCTTCGCTCCGCAGCCGGCTTCACCCTGCTCGAGGTGCTGATCATCCTGGCGATCCTCGGGCTCCTGACCGCCACCTCGGTCCTGCTCCTGCCCGACGTGGTCCGGGCCGCGAAGGCCGATAGCGGCAGCTCGCAGCTCCTGTCCGCCCTGCGCTCGGCCCGTGAACAGGCGATCACCGAACGGCGCAACCTGGTTCTCACGTTCGCGGTGCCTGATCGCCTCGAGATACGGCGCGAGGAACTCGGCGTCGACGGTGCGGGCAACATCATCGTGACCGGTCAGACGCTGATCAGCACCACGTTCCTCGACCAGGGAGTGGAGTACCGCCGGTTCGCGCCCACCGTCCCCGACACGCCCGACGGTTTCGCTCCGGGAGCCCTTCCAGTCGTCTTCACCGGCAATGGCCCGCGCTTCACGTCCGAAGGCACGCTGGTCACCCAGAGCGGCGATGTCGTCAACGGCACCGTCTTCCTTGGCCGCGTCGATGACCCCCAATCGGCCCGAGCGATCAGCTTGTTCGGTGCGACAGCCCTCCTGAGGGAGTGGAGATGGACTGGTGCGGCATGGACCGAATGAGCGCGCCCGTGACGACGATCGCCGGCAATGCGTGCCGTAGTGACCGCGGCTTCAGCCTCATCGAGGTGTTGGTGTCGATGATGCTGCTGACCGGTGCGTTGCTGGGGCTGGGGCAGGTGTTCCTGCTCGGCATGACGCACGTCTCTACGTCCTCGGCGAACCTGATCGCCCGCGAGAAGGCTCGCGAAGCCATCGAGAGCGTCCACACCGCCCGCGACACGCGCGTGCTCGAATGGAACGAGATCCGCAACGATGCGGCGCCACGCATGTGTGCCGGCGAGACTGCCGCCGACGGCTGGAACAGCACGACGCGTGGCGTCTTCAACGACGGTGAACAGGAAGGTCTGCGCTTGGCGGGCGATGACGGACTCGTGAACACGGACGACGACGGCGACGTCGAGACGATCGCACACCCGGGCCCGGACGGAGTCTTCGGCACCAACGACGACCGTGAGGAAGCGCTCGCGCAGTTCTGGCGCGAGATCTGGATCTGCGACCGCTCGAACTCGCTGCGCGAGGTGCGGGTCAGCGTCCGCTATCGGGTCGGTACCATCACTCGCACGTACCGCCTCTCCACCTACATCTCCAACTACTCGTAGACATCATGGCGACTCCGCGCGCATCCATGGGCGACAACCGTGGCTTTTCGCTCACCGAGCTGGTGATCAGCATGGCCGTCATGACCGTGGTCATGTCGGGGGTGCTGTCGGTGATGCTGGACGCCACGCGGATCAACGACAGCGTCAAGCTCCAGACCCAGACGAACAACAACTTGCGCGTCGCCATGGACCTGCTCGTCCGCGACTTGCTGCAGGCGGGGCAGGGCCTACCGACCGGCCGGGTGATCGGCATCCCGTCGGGCCCCAGTGCCAACGACATCCGGCGCCCCGGGCCGCTCGACAATCCGGCGGCGCCGGCCACCGTGGTCGATACGTTCGACGGCGACCTCGTTGCCCTGCCGGCGCTGACGTCAGGCCCGGACCTCGGGCCCGACGTGGCCGGTGAACCGACCGACACGATCACGATGCTGGCCGCCGACAGTGCCTTCGAGGGCGTGCAGTTGACGGCACTCACGTCGACGGCAATGACGGTCGTGCCGAGCGTGCAAATCAGCGACA
Organism: Luteitalea sp.; assembly: GCA_035503395.1. Lineage (GTDB taxonomy): Bacteria > Acidobacteriota > Vicinamibacteria > Vicinamibacterales > Vicinamibacteraceae > Luteitalea. Next base: position 8 of record DATJTM010000609.1, on the reverse strand, counting down.
ACCCGGAC
>DATJTM010000608.1:0-5197 GCA_035503395.1 Luteitalea sp. | reverse complement strand
CCATCCCGTGCGCCGCGCCGGCGGCATTGGCCAGCACCTTGCGCATGAACGAGTTCAGGCCGAGGATGTCGCCGACCGAGAACATCATCGTGATGTCGGAGATGCCGACGTACGACGACGTGTCACCGGAGGCGACGGTCGACACCATCACCTTGGGGACGCCGTAGGGCAGCGCGCGCATCACCGCGGTGCAGGCGGCGGTGCCTTGCAGGCCGCCAAGACCGATCACGCCGTGCACGTCGCCCTTCTCGATTCGAGCGAGCAGCAGCCTGGTGGCGCCAGCCGCCATCACCGGCTGCGCCGCCTCACGCGTCGGCGACGCCTTCAGCGTCGCGAGTGGCGTTCCCCCGGCCCGCGCCACCTGCGTCCGCGTCAGGTCGGCAGCCACTGCCGGAGTGCCGAGCACGCCGATGTCGACGAGCAGCGCGCGGCTACCGAGCGCGGCGAGTTGCTCGCGCAGGAACTCGGCTTCCTGGCCCTTCGTGTCGAGCGTCGCGAGGACGGCAATCGTCTTCGGCATGAGCGTGGCCTCAGCGGTTGTCTGAGAAGCGCAGCGCCTGGAACTCACGCGCCGCCGCCGACACGGCCTGCTCGATCGGCAGGCGCTCGGTCGAGGATCCGGTCCAGAAACCCTCGCACGACGTGTGATCGAGGATGTATTGCGCGTCGGACGGCGTCTCCATCGCGGCGCCGTGTGCCACGAGGATGATGTCCTTCTTGATCGCGCGCAGTTTCTGGTTGGCTTCCTCGGTGCGGCGAGCCGTCACCTCGATGGTCTCGCCCGAGTCGTAGCCCTTGAGGCCACCCTTGGTCGTGCCGGCGTGGAAACAGAAGATGTCGGGCTGCGCTTCCTCGACGAGCCGGATGCTGTCCTCTTCGTCGAAGGCCAGGCCGATCGTCACCATCTCCATCTCGCGTCCGAGCTTGAGCAGGTCGATCTCGTTCTGCAGCGTGATGCCGGCGCTGGTCAGCACCTTGCGGATCTCGCTGCCCTTGTCGACGTACGAGATCGACGGGCCGATGTTGGACACCGACACGACGCCCATCCGCAGGCAGTCGTCGAGCACCATCCGCATATCCTTCAGCGGGTCGTTGGCGTTCAGGCAGGCGCACACGAAGGCGTCGCCCTTCATCGCCGGCATGATGTCCTCGCGCGTGTAATCGAGGGTCTGGCGGTTGGAGTCCAGAATCGGCCAGAGCATCGACATCGTGCCCATGCCGTTGGCGCGCAGCCGTGCCCCGGAGAACGTGTTGACGCAATCCACGCCCGCCGCCTCGAGCAGCTTGGCGACCAGGCCGCTGCCGGCACTGGCGATGTGGATGGGCAGGCGGCGCTCGATCTTGCTGCGCAGCTTCTGCAGGATCTCGGGACGGGACGTGCGGGGGACGATCAAGGGGACTCCTCTCGGACGACGGTGTCGGGCACGAGGCCGAAACGGTTCACGGCCGCGCGCGATCTTACGCGATGCCCGTCGCCGGTCGGCCACCCGCGCCACGGTCGTCCCGCCCGGCTAGCGCGCCGCGAGCGCGGCGTCCGGCAACACGACGATGAGGCCGACCAGCGCGGCGACCAGCGCCGCGGTCTGCAGGCAGATCGAGCCGTCGCCCGGTCCCTCGTCCGCCTTCCAGGCCTGGAGCGTCGCACAGGCGGCCACCAGGATCAGCAGTCCCTCGCGACTCAGGACGAATGCCGCGGCCACCGCAAACGCCACCAGCCAGCGTTGCCGGCGATTCATCGCGCTGAAGGCATGCGCGCCGTCGAGTTGCCAGATCGGCGTGAGGTTGAAGAGGTTGATCCACGCGCCGAATTGCGCGATCGCGATCCAGATCGGCGCGTGCGTCGCCGCGTACACCGCCAGCGCGGCGATCGCCGCACCCAGCCCCCAGATCGGACCCGCAAGTCCGACGCGGGCACGCTCACGCGGATTGACCATCGGCTGCCGGGATCGAATCACCGCCCCGATGCCCGGCAGGAACATCGGCGCGGACGCCGCGATGCCGAAGCGGCGCAAGGCCGCGACGTGCCCCATCTCGTGGACGTAGATGCTCGCCACCAGACCCACGGCGAACGGCCAGCCGAACACCGCCCAGTACACGCCGATGGCCGGCAACATCGACAGCGCCGTCGTCGAGTTCGTGAGACCGAGCGCGAGCAACTTGCCCTTGGTCAGCACGAAGGCGATCACGGCCTTGAACTTCCAGGCGAGCAAGCCGAAGCCGGCCAGTGCCCCGGTCGACCACGCGGCGCGGCTGCTGCCGTCGGCAGGGGCGTCGATGACGTCGGCCGACAGCCGGTCGACGCGAGCGACGATGTCGCGATGCTGGGCGGAGCCCGGCGGCAGCAGCAGGAGCGCGTCGCGCCAGGCCGAGAGCTCGCCGGCGGCGTCGGCCCGCGCCGCTGCGGCTCGGGCGGTGGCCGCCAGCACCTTCAGCCGGTCGGAATGCACCAGCGTGTGGCACGCCGGGCACGCGAGGAGCGACGGTGCGAGATCCGTCGCGCAGCCAACGCAGGTCATGCCGGCGTCGGCGCCGTCGGGATCGGCGGCGGCGGCAGGGTCGTCTGCTCGACCGAGAAGGGTCCGGACACGGTCAGGACGACACGCCGATTGACCTTCCACGCCTCCCACAGGGCAAAGCCGATGATCAGGAGGCCGATCGCGTTCTGGAGACCACCGAGGAACGGCACCGCGAGCAGGAACATTGCGAAGATGCCAAGCGCCACCATCGCCTGCCCAGCCGACATCGGCTGTGCCTCGGCGGCTGGCGCCACCGGAGATGGCGTGGTGCCTGGCGTGGCGGGCGCGATGGCCCCGGCCGGTTTCGAGTTGGCCTCGGAGATGCCCTCGATGATGAACGGGACATACGTGCTGACGATCGCCACGTACGTCAGCGTCACCGCCAGGATCTGGAAGCGACGCCCACCGCGGCCACCCGATCCCCACTTGACCGCGTGGCCCACCATCAGCCCCACGGCGATGGCGATCAGGCCAATCTCGTAGCCGCTGATCGCCAGAACGGCGTAGTACAGCAACGCCCCCAGGACGCCTGCGCCGATACCGGCGCCGATCGCCGCCAGCACACCGCGCATGCCGAGGTCGACGCCGTTGGCCGCCACCAGCTGGTCGTGACACGACGGGCATGTCGCGCGTGCATTGACGTCGTAATACGAACCCGTGATGGCCTGCTCGCACAGCGCGCAGGTGAAGGTGGTAGGGGCATCCGCGCCGAAGACGGCACGGTCGAACTGCAGGTCGGGCGGCGCAGCTGTCGCCAGAGTGGCGTCGGTCGTCATCACGGCTCGGGACAGGACCGGCGTGACCGGCCCTGCTTTGAATTGGGAACACCTCGACTGTATCACGGCCGTGCGGTGTATCGTGGCGCGTCGTGCACACACGAACGCGGAGTCCGCTCGAACGGGTGCGAAGGTCCGCCACGCGCGTGGTGCTGCGCGTCGTGGTCGTGGTGGTCGGGGCCCTGACGTTCTTCATCTGGGCCTCGGGTGGCATCGCGCCGGCCGCCGCGCGACTGCTGCAACCCGACATGACCACGTTGCCGGCGGGTGAGTCGATCCGGCACGCGGCGCTCGCCCTGATCGCCCGTCGGCCGGTGTCGCCCGACAGCCTCAAGCCGCTCGTCCGACTGGCGCACACGCTGCCACCCGACGACGAATCGTGGCCCATCGTGCTTGCGGCCGGCGCGCAACTCCTCGGTCAGCGTCTCGACCCGAAGACGCCAGCGGAGTCGCTGGCGCGGCTGGATGCCGCGGCCGCGTCGGCCCTCGGCACGCGCCTCGGCCCGCTCGGCGTGCTCGAGTGGTGGCCGACCGATCCGTTCTACGTGACGTGGCTGAATGAGATGGCCGGCACCGACCCGTCGCGCGCGGCCGCCCTCTTCAACGGCATCGGCTCTCGCGAGGGTCTGCCGAGCGCCGAGTGGTACCTCACGGAAGTTGGTCGCGCGTTCGCCGATCCCAGACCGGTGCCGTTCGTGCTGATTGCCGACACCAACGGGCGCGGTTGGGCGCCCCGGGCGTTTCCGCCCGACAAGGTGCCCGAAGGCGCGCGCCGCATCGACGCGCCGACCCTCGGCGAGGCCCTTGTGGTGGGCATGTGGTCACTGGTCGACGGGCGGCCCGACTCGCCCACCGTCGACGTGATCGCCTGGTGGTCGCCGATTGCGCGGATGCGCGGACTCCCGGCGCCGGCACCGCGCGTCCCACAGGCTGCGGGCACGACGACCCAGGCCGGCACCACCGGTCACCCGGCGCGATAATCGGCTGGACGACGTGAAACGCGCCCTGCTGCTGTTCCCCGTGCTGCTCGCCCTCGCGGTGCTGGGCGGCCGTGGCTCGCACGCCCAGGCCCCGCCGCGCGTCGTCGTGGTCAGCGACGTCCACGGCGACTATGCCGGACTGGTGCGCGTGCTGACCGACGCCGGCGTGCTCGACCGTCGGCGACGCTGGGCGGGAGGCAACACCGTCCTCGTGCAGACGGGCGATGTGCCGGATCGCGGTCCCGATTCGCGCAAGGTCATGGACCTGCTGATGGAGCTCGAGAAGCAGGCGCCCAAGGCCGGCGGCCGCGTGCACGCGCTGCTCGGCAACCATGAGGTCCTGAACATGGTGGGGGACCTCCGCTACGTGTCGCCCGAGGAGTATGCGTCGTACAAGTCTGCCGACGCCGACGCACTGCGTGAGCACGTGTACGCCGCCGCCTCGGATCCCGCCAAGCGCGCGCTGCCCGACTATCGTGCCGCCTGGATGGCCGAGCGTCCGCTCGGCTGGGTCGAGCTGCAGCAGGCCTTCGCGCGCGACGGCAAGTACGGTAAATGGCTGCGCCGCCACGATGTCGTCGTCAAGGTCGGCGACACGTTGTTGCTGCACGGAGGGATAGGCCCGGCTTACGCGACGGTGCCGGCGCAGGTGATCAACGAGAAGGCGCGTACCGCCCTGGCGTCGGCATCACCACTGGAGGAGAAGATCCTCGCCGACCAGGACGGTCCGCTGTGGTACCGCGGGCTGGCGTTAGAGCCCGACGCCAGCCTGGAACCGCACGTCGACGCACTCCTGGCGTTCCACGGCGTATCGCGCATCGTGGTCGGGCATACCGTGACGCCGGGTGTCGTGCTGCCGCGACTCGGCGGCAAGGTGATCCTCAACGACGTCGGCATGTCGCCGGTGTACGGCGGACCGCCATCG
>DATJTM010000607.1:0-4278 GCA_035503395.1 Luteitalea sp. | reverse complement strand
TGAAGGCGATCACCTACGGCGGCATCATCACGTCGCTGAAGGTACCGGACAAGAACGGCAAGCTCGGCGACGTGGTGCTCGGCTACGACGCGCTGCAGGGCTATCTCGACAAGTCCCCGTTCTTCGGCACCATCGTCGGCCGCTACGGCAACCGAATCGGCAAGGGCCGCTTCACGATCGACGGCACGACCTACACGCTGCCGATCAACAACGGGCCGAACCACCTGCATGGCGGACCGCAGGGCTTCGACAAGAAGGTCTGGAAGGCCGAGCCGTTCGAGCGCGACGGCGCGGTCGGCGTCGTGTTTACGCACACGAGTCCCGACGGCGACATGGGCTACCCGGGCACGCTGCAGGCCAAGGTGACCTACACGCTCACCAACGACAACACGCTGCGCTTCGACTACGAGGCCACGACCGACAAGGCCACGCACGTCAACCTGACGCAGCACACGTACTTCAACCTCGCGGGCGCTGGCAGCGGCGACATCCTCGGCCACGAGATGCAGATCGAGGCCGACCGCTACACGCCGGTCGACGCCGGGCTCATCCCGACCGGCGAACTCGCGCCGGTCGAAGGCACGCCGTTCGACTTCCGCACGGCGACGGCGATCGGCGCCCGCATCGACGCCGACCATCCGCAGATCAAGGCCGGTGGCGGCTACGACCACAACATGGTCTTCGCCAAGCCGGGCGCGATGGAGCCGGTGGTGCGCGTGTACGAGCCGACCAGCGGCCGCACGCTGTCGATGTCCACGTCGCAGCCGGGCGTGCAGTTCTACACCGGCAACTTCCTCGATGGCACGATCACCGGCAAGGATGGCAAGGTCTACGCGAAGCGCGCCGGCTTCTGCCTCGAGACGCAGCACTTCCCGGACTCGCCGAACAAGCCGGAGTTCCCGACAACGCTGCTCAAGCCGGGCGAGACGTATTCGTCGTCGACCGCCTACACGTTCGGGACGAGATAGCAGAACCAAACGCGGAACGCGTTCATTTCGTAGCGGCCCGACTTGTCGGGCCGTTCCACGGGCATCGATACCGACGGAACCGTCCGACAAGTCGGACGGCTACGACGCGATTACTTCGGACGGCTGCGAATCTCCTCCTACTGCTTCGGACGCTCGTTGCCCCACAGCTTCGAGCCATTCCCCATCGACTTGCGCCACGCGTCGCGCCAGCGGTGAATCTCGCTGGCGCCGATGTTCGGCATCAGCTGTCGCGACGTCTTGTCCGGGAAGGCCGGATACGCCTTGTGCGGTTCGAGCTGATACCAGTAGGCAACCGTCGCGAGGTCGAGCGTGAGGTTGTTGTCGTGACCGTGCTCGATCGACACCTTGAGCGACTTCTGGAAGCGCACCGGGTCGGTCAGGTGGAAGCGATACACGTGCGTGCGTCCCAGCCAGCCCGTCTCGCCGTCGACGCGGGCGTAGCCGAAGAAGGGATGCTGGTACAGCGAGTCCGGCGACCACGAGGTGTTGAAGTAGTCCTCGGTCCCCGTCCCGTGCAGTGATCCGGGCCAGGGCTCGCCGTCCACCTGGAAGAGGTCGTCGCCTTCGCCGTACCACATCGGCGACGGCGAATGGACGTAGTAGTTCATGCCCACGTAGTGGCCGCGGCCGGTGATGTCGGCGACGAGGAAGTTGCCCGCTCCCGTCGCGTTCTTCTGCTCGGGCCCGAGCACGCCCCACTCGTTCTCGCCGTAAGACTGCGCGTCCGTCAGCTCATGGTTGTACCAGGCGTGGAAGTACGGTGTGTCGGCCGGGAGTGCCGGCAACTGCTCGTAGTCGACGTAGTAGTAGAAGGCGTCGATGGTGCGACCGGTATCGTTCTCGACTTCGATGCGCGCCCTCGACTTGAACGGCATCGGAAAGTAACTGACCATCGCCCGTCCTTCGCGCGGGCCGGCCGCGAGCGGCAAGGCGGCCATCGGATAACTCTCGTTCCAGCCCTGCCCGAAGAACTCGCCGATCGGCGCCTCCACGCTCGGCGTCGTCTCGTCGTCCCAGTACATCCGCAGGATGATGTCGTGCCTCGACACAGTCGGGGGCGGCGGCGCGATGGTCACCCAGATGTGGGTGATCTGCCCGGGGCCCTTGACGTCGGCCAGCGTCCGCCGTTCACCCTGGGCAATCTTCTCCAGCCGGTCGTTGTTGCCGCCGGACTTGTCGAAGCTGCTCACGCGCAGGCTCTTCACGCCGGGCTGCAGCGTGAGCCATCCCTGCATCAGCGAGCCGCTGGATTGCGAGTCGAGGGTGGCGGCGCACAGGGCGACGACCCCAACCAAAGTCAGCATCAGGTGGCGCATGGGTGCACATGAAAAGGTAAAAGGTCCCAAAAGTCCAAGAAGTGCCAAAAGTTGGTGCATTGAAGGCGGCGCCCGTGTCCACGCCGCTGCCAGCCGCGTTTCGACCATCTCGCCCTTTTCGAACTTTTCGCCCTTTTTCTTCTGAGGTGTTCAGACACCGCCTTCGGCTCGTTGTCCAAGGAGAGTCGGTCTCCGTCTTCTCGCTCCCCGATGCCCAACGCTGCCGCCGCGTCACCCTCCGCCATCGACGATGTTGCCCTTGTGGCCCGGTTACGCGCCGGCGATGCCGAGGCCGAAGCCGAACTGGCTGAACGCTTCGGCCCGCGGATGCGCGCCCTGTGTCTGGCCCGGACCCGCCGTCCCGACCTGGCCAACGACCTGGCGCAGGACGCGATGATCGCGCTGCTCATCGAGCTCCGTCGCGGCGGGTTGCGCGACCCGCAGGCGCTGCCGGCGTTCGCGGCCGGCATCGCCCGCAACATCGTCCGGTCGGAGCATCGCTCCTCGACCCGGCACGACGTGCAGTCGCTGGACGTCGACGTGCCGCAGCCGACCGCCGAAGACGCGGAAGTCCGGCGACTCGACATCGAGCGGGCGCTCGACCGCCTGCCGGTGGCCGACCAGCAGGTGCTGCGGCTCATCCTCGTCGAAGGCTGCAAGCCGGCCGACCTGGCCGTCCGCCTCGGCATTTCGCCCGAAGCCGCCCGAACCCGGAAACTCCGGGCCCAACGCCGGCTGATGGACGTGTTCGGTCCCCCACCCGCGTCACGTTCTCCCGTGTCGCAGCCACCCAGTTATCGATGACCTGCACACGGTACCCCGACGACGACGTGGTGGTGCGCTACGTGACCGGCGAACTCGCCGAGCCGGAGCAGTCCGCGTTCGAGGACCACATGTTCGCCTGCGATGGTTGCCTGGCGCGGGTCGAACGCTACCAGCTGGCGCAGGGCTCGCTGGCCGGACGCGAACTACCCGCAATGCCGACCGCCGTGCCTTCGACTGGCGACCGGGCACAGCCGGGTATGCGCCAGGTCTCGTGGTGGGCACTGGGGGCGGTGGCAGCGGCGATCGTCGCCGTGCTGGCCGGCATGCTCTTCGTGCGACGCCAGGCACCCGCGCCGACTGCCGTCGCGCAGGCCAGCACGCCGACGACCACGCCGGAGCCGGAGGCGATTTCCGCCGGTACCCGGTCGGGTGGCGCCCTCAGGGTGGCCGTCCTGGCGATGGTCACGCCTCCGCCGTACCTCTCGATCACCACGCGTGGCGACACGCCGTCGGACAAGGTGTTCACCGCCGGCATGAACGCGTACACGCGCGGCGACTGGGCCGGCGCGTCGCGTGGCCTCCGCGGGATCACCTCGCCGCAGGGCCGTTTCTACCTCGGCATCGCCGACCTGATGCGCGGCGACGCCGCGGCCGCCGCGACGTCCCTCGAGGCGGTGAAGGCGAGCGGCCGCCTGCCCTACGCCCGCGAGAGCCTCTTCTACCTGGGCAAGGCGGCGCTGCAGCGTGGCGATGTGGCTGGCGCGCGTGAGCTGTTCGTCGCGGCGCGCGACGCCGGCGCCGGTCCTGGCGGCGAAGCCGCCCGCCTGGTCCGCGCCATCGACGAACTCGAGAAGTAGGGAAGTTGGTAGGTGACCGCTCGCCGAGCGGTCCGTTGTTCATCCGACATGACGCCCTCGCGGACGCGCCGGCGGCGCATCCCTACCGAGTTGCGTGCCCGGGACCCGGTACCCGCATTTCCTACGGCAAGCCCACCGCGACGTAACCGGCCCACAACAATGGCGTCGAGGGCAGTCGTACGGTCTGCGTCCCTGCCTTCATCGTGACCGTGCCCGCGCGCAAGGCGCGCAGCTCGCGCAACTGGGCGGCTCGCAGCGCCACGCTCACGTTCGTGCCGCTGGCTCGCAGCTGCGAGTAGAAGCCGTTCATCATCCGCAGGCCTGCGGTGTCGGGCATCTCCCACGTCGTCG
>DATJTM010000606.1:0-9332 GCA_035503395.1 Luteitalea sp. | reverse complement strand
GTGCTCGGCGCGCTGGCGGTCCTGCACGACTCCCGCACCGTCACCCACGGCGCGCTGGCGCCCGAACGCGTCATCCTCACGGCCACCGGCCGTGTGGTGATGGCCGAGCACGTGCTCGCCCAGGCCCTGGACCGGATGCAGGCGCCGCGGCATCAGCTGTGGCGCGACTGGCGCATCGCCACGCCGCCGGGTCCCGGCAACATCCGCTTCGACATCAAGACCGACCTCGGGCAGCTGGGCCTGCTGGCGCTGGCCGCCGTCCTCGGGCGTCCGATCGAGGAAGAGGAATATCCGCACCGGCTGCGCGGCCTCCTGCTCCCGGCCCAGGATCGACTGGCCAAGTCTCCGGCTGGCCCGATCGCCGTCGGTCTCGCCAGCTGGATCGAACGGCTCATGCCGGTCGAGAGCAAGAAGGCCTTCGGCAGCGTCCGCGAGGCGCAGCAGGCATTCGAGGCCCTCGTCTCGCCGAAGGCGTCGGCAATCGGTCTCGCTCCGGCGCGCGTGAAGGGCGTACTCGCCGCCATTGCGGCCATCTCTGCGCAGACCCCGGCCCCGGCCTCCCCGCCTGAACCCGCCAGCGCCATCGTCATCACGGCGCCGGTCGCCGAGCCTCCGGTGTCGGCGCCGGCCAGCGACGACATCGACATTGAGGCGTTGCTGCGGCTGGAAGCCGAACTCGAAGGCGGCACCGCCCCGGTGCCCACCCCGCTCTTTGGTGGGCTGCCGATGGCGCAGCCGGACGCGAGCGACGAGGTCCTGCCCGAGGTGGTGGCGCCTCCGGTGACTGAGGGCGAAGCCGTCGCGGCGGAGCCCGCGCCGGCCGCCGCCAACGAGCCCGAGCCCGAAGCGGACGCGTTGCCTGCAATGCCCGACGCCGTGCCGGTCGACGAGGTCGTGCTCGCCGTCGCCGCCGAGCAGGCCGAGGCGGCAGCGCCGCTCGACGTGATCGCGCAGGAACGCGTCGACCTCGAACGGCAGCTCGCCGCGCTGGTGGATGCGGTGGCCCCGCCGGCCGCCGCCGTGCGGTTGATCCCTGAAACGCCGGCGACCGCCGAGCCGCTCGTCGATGCGCGCGTGCTCTGGTCGTCGATGCCGGGGGCCGACGCGCTCGAGACGACCGTCAGCGACAATCCGACCAGCACCGACGTCGCGTCGCGTGACGGAGCGGCCGACGAGCAGGCCGCGACCCACGTCGAGCCCTTCGTGTTCGCGCCGATCGCCATCCAGCGCACCGACGATGCGGCGCCGGCGGCAGCGCTCGACGCCGTCCCGTCCGAATGGTGGCGCGAGGCGTTGCCGTGGCGCGACGAGGCGGCGACGACGGTCGAAACGTCCGACACGGACGCAGTCGTGGCGGCGCTCGGGGTCGAGGCCGAACCGAAGCTCGTACCGTCGCCGATCGACATGCCGGTGGAAGCAGCGGTGCCGGCGGTGGTCGACGAAGCACCGGTGTACGGCTATCTCCCTGACGATTTCGCGGTCGTCCCGGTGACTGTCGTCGACGCGCACATCGAGGCCGTCGACCATGCCGCCAGCGCAGTGGCAGCTGTCGAGGCGCTCGACGAGTCGACGCAGGCGGCGCTGGCCGAGCCGGTCGCCGCGAGCGAGATGCCGATCGTCGAAGACGCGATTGGGCATGGGCCGCGTTGGGACCATGGGCCCTGCCTACTCGACGGGGCAGTCCCGTCCGTCGTCGACGTCAGCACGTCGACCCACGAGCCGATCGCGGACGTCGACGTTGATGCCGTCGAGACGGTCGGCCAAGACGCAGTAGCGTTCGAGGAGACGGCACCGGCGAGTGGCGTCGAGACCGAGGACGTCGAATCGGCGGAGGTCGCCGCGGTCGACATCGCGGCGGCCGAGTCCTTCGACGTCGTGACCACCTCCGCCGAGCAGATGGACGTCGACGACGCATCGCAGCAGGCTGCGGCGGTGAGCGTCGATGTATACGAGTCGCTCGACGTCGAGCTCGCAGCGGCATCCGTGGCGGATGATGTGGTCGTCGAGGACAGCGAGCCCGGGGCGATGGCGGATGCCGTCGGGGAGGCGCTGGAGCGGCCGCTCGCCGTGATTGCTCACGAGGTACCCGCAGCCGCGATGAGCCTCGAGGCAGACGACGCGGTCGCACTCGCACCGGAGGCGGTCGCCGCTGCGCCGTTGGTGCTCGACACGACGAACGTCGTCATCGAGGTCGCTGACGCTGATGTCGTACCAGCGCAGGAGACCGCACCATCAGTGTGGGCTGACCAGCTCACCGTCGCCGTGCCGGCGGTGGCGACGCCTTCCGCCGGGTGGTTCTCGCGCGACGCGTTGCCGATGGCCGACGTCGTCGAGCCGACGGAAGCGGACGACCTGCCGCTCGCCACTGGTGGATTCCGCGCATTTGGCGGCCTGAACGACGCTACCCGAGCCGACGCGGCAGTGGTCGACGATGGCCCGGCGATGCGCACGACGTTCACCTTCGCGGCGAGCGAGCCGACGCCGGCGGAGCCGTCGTCTGCTGCCGCGTTCGCGCTGGAGTCGCCGTTCGTCGACGAGGCCGAACCGTCAGTCATCGATGACGCATCGTCCGCGCCGATCGACGAGGCCAATGAGGTGGCTTCCGACGCCGACGTCGCCAGCAGCGCGGCAGCGGTGGAGACGCCGTGGGCCGCCGTCGAGGCCGTCGCCGACAGGGGCGTCGATGACGCCGCTGACGCGTCGTGGTTGTCGGCAATCGAACCGGCTTCAGTCGTCGAGGCCGAACCGGACGTCGCGCCATACGAGCTTCCGGTCGTCGTCGCCGAGGTTGAGCCGTTCGCTGGGTCGATCCTCGAGCCAATCGCCGGATCCCTTCCCGTCATCACGGAACGTACGGCGACTGAGGATATCGACGTCGTCATCGCCGAGGTCACGCACGAAGACGCACCGCTGACCGAGAGCGACAGCGCCGAGGCGCCAATCGACCTCGCTCCCGATGTCGACGTGTTCGCAGCGGTCGAGGAAACGTCCCCGGCACCCGCGAAGAGCGCGCCAGCGCCGGATCTGCTGCCGGACGCCGTGCCCGAGGTGGTGATCGTCGACGGCGGCGAAGACCGCGATGCCTGGGAACAGTTGCCGTCCGAAGCGCCGGCGGCCCCCGAGGCGACCGTGGTCGAGCACGACGACGCTGAAGTGGAGCCGGGCGTCTCGATCGTGGCGGCGTCGACGGAGACCGCGTCGTCGCGCAAGAAGCGCCGTCGTTCGCGACGCAGGAAGGGCCAGCCAGCCCCGCCGGCGCCCGTCAGTCAGCCCGTCGCCGTCCCCGTGATGGCGCCGGTACCGAGCGCGATGCCGGCGGTGGTTCACGCGGTGGTCCCGGCGGCCGTGCACCCGGTCGTGGCGAGCGTCCCGTTGGCGGCACCCGACGTGGCTGCCGAGTCGTCACCGGATCCGGCAACGCCGGCGCGGCGCTCACTGCTCGATCGCGAAGTGCCGACCTGGACACCGTCGGACGCCGTCGAGATACGCGTGCGTCCGCTGCTGCGGCGGCCGGAACCCGTCGTCGAGGCGCCGGGGGCGATCGAAGACGTACCGATGGCACCGAGCGTGACCATCGAGCAGGCAGCGGTGAGGGAGCCGGCCATTGCCGTCGCGCCGGTGCCGGTGGCACCCGTTGCTCCGACGATCGGCCCGCCGCTCGAGTCGTTCACCCACTTCGAGCCCGAGATCAAGGCCGTCGGCATGCCGGATCTCGACGAGGTGCGGCCCGGCGGTCGTGGCGCGTCGGTGACGTCGATGGCCGACGCCATCGGGAACGTGTCGTCACGGTCCGGCGCGATCGATCGCGGTCATGTGCTGGCGCCTCCGGTGGCCGAGTCCAGTTCGTGGAACTGGCGCCGGATCATCGCCGCCTCGATCATCATCGCGCTGTGCAACGGCGGCGTGTTCGCGGCCTGGTGGTGGGTGCAGCCGGGCACGTACGGCACGCTGGTGGTGCAAACCGCGCAGGCCGGTGTCGAAGTGGTGCTCGACGGCAAGACGGTCGGCAAGACGCCATTCCGCGAAGAGGTCGAGCCTGGCCGACACAAGCTGACGCTGCGTCACAACGGGCAGATGCGCGAGATGCCGGTCGAGATCACGCTCGGCGTGGTGACGACGCAGGCGCTCGAGTGGCCGATCCCCGAAGGCGGCGGGCGCGGCAACCTGCAGGTCACTTCGACGCCGACCGGCGCCAGGATCTACGTCAACGGCGCACTCAGGGGCGAAGCGCCGATGCTGATCGAGAATCTGCCTGCGGGTAAGCAGACGCTGACGCTACGCGGCGAGGCCGGAACGGTGATGGTGTCGGCCACCGTGATGGCCGGCGAGACGACGCCACTGGAAGTCCCCATCTTCGCGGGCTGGGTCGTGATCGACGCGCCGGTCGAGATGAACCTGATGCTGCGGGGCACGAAGATCGGCTCGACCATGGATGGGCAGATCCTGCTCAGCCCGGGACGTCACCAGATCGAGGCGGTGAGCGATGCGCTCGGGTTCCGGCGGACGTTGTCGGTGATGATCGAGCCTGGCGAAGTGAAGCGGGTGGCGGTGTCGATCCCGCCGGTGCAACTGCAGGTACAGGACGAACCCGGCTCCGAAGTGTTCGTCGATGGTGAACGCATCGGCGCGTTGCCGAACGTGCTGACGGTGCCGCTGGGCACGCACGACGTGCTCGTGCGGCGGCCCGACGGCAGCGAGCGTCGTCAGACGCTCACCGTGCGCGCCGGTTCGACGGCGACGATGTAGGGGAGGACGGAGGTCGGGAGAAGGCCCGTTGTCGCAGCGGGCCTTCTCGCCAGGTCATCTCAACGGCTGGTCTTGCGCGCCGTCTTCTTCGCGGGCGCGGCCTTCTTGCGCGGCGCGGCGGCGCGCTTGCGCGTGCCCTTCCGTGCACCGGTCGCCGGAGCGGCGTCGGCGTCGTCGGTCGCCTCGGGTGCGGCGACGTCCTCGCTGTCCGCAACTGGTGCCTCGTCGACAGGCTCCGCGAACAGTTCGCCATCGGTGGTCGGCGTGTCGATCTCGACCACTTCGGCCTCGACGACCGGCAGCGCCTCGCCTTCACTCGTCACCGCATCGACGTTGCCGGCGGCGCGACCACGCCCGCGGCCTCGACCGCCGCGGCCACGGCGGCGACCACGCGACTCGGCCGGTGCGTCGGGCTGCGCATCGCCGGTGTCGCCCGCATCGCTCGTTGCGTCGACCTGCGTGTCATCGCCGTCGATCGACAGCATCGCGGGCGCGCTCTCCTCGAACATCTCCGGCAACACCGGCTCGTCGACGGCCTCGGCGTCGGACGATGGTGCGATCGTCGTGTCGGCGCCGGGCACCTCCAGCAATGGACCCGGGTAGATGCGGATCACGCCCTGACGGTCACGATCGAGCCGGAAGAGGCCCTCGCGCTGCGAGTAGCGCAGCGCGTCCACGATGCCGTTGAAGCCGTAGCGGCGCTCGTCGAACGACTCGTCGGCGCTGCGAATCACCTGCTTGGCCTGGCGCACGTAGAGCGGCCAGCGGCTGACGACACCGGGCTTCAGGAAGATGTCGCGGATGACGCCGTACGCTTCGGCATGCTGGCCGCCGGTCGCCGGATCGACGGGGCGCTCCGGCGTCGGTTCGGTGTCGCGCCGCGCGGGCGGCGGTGTCGATGGCTGCGACGGCGTTGCGGCCGTCGCCTGGCTCTGTGCGGCAGGGGCCGCCGACGGCGCCGGCGCAGCGGCCTCGGTGCCGAGGGCATCCGAGCCTTCACGCAGTTCGACGAGCAGGCTGCGCTCGTCGCCGCGCAAAGTCACCTGCTGGGCGCGTTCGAGCTTCTGCACGAAGTCGCGGAACGTGCTGACGCCGAACTCGCGCTCGGAGAACGTCGAGTCCAGCTGCAGCAGCGTGCTCTTGAGAACGCCGAGTTGCGGCATCACTTCGCGGTCGGCCAGGACCTTCAGCGCCCGCTTGACCAGCGGCATCGCGTCCTTGATGTCCTTGCTCGCGCCCCCCCGGCTGCTGCTGCCGCGACGCCCGATCAGGTTCTCGTAGGCGATGAACTCGGTGCAGTTCTTCTGGAGGATGACGCTGGTGAAGGCACGCCCGCCGATGACGAACACCTGGCGGTCGTAGAGCTTCAGCTTCTCGACCAGGGCCATGAAGTCACTGTCGCCGCCCACGATGACGAAGGCGTTGATGTGACTGTGGGTGAAGGCCATCTCCAGCGCGTCGAGCGCGAGGTTGATGTCGGCGCCGTTCTTGTCGCCACCAGGCGTCAGGTTGCGCTGGACCATCTGGATGGCGTGCTGGGTCAACGAGCGGCTGTAGTCACCGGCGCGGGTCCAATCCCCGTACGCGATCTTGGTGACGACCTCGCCGCGCTCCCGCATCGCTTCGAGCACGGCGCCGACGTCGAAGTGGCCACCCAGGGTGGTCTTGACGCCGATCTCGATGTTGTCGAAGTCGATGAAGAGGGCAATCTTGAGGCGGGTTTCCGGCAAAACGAACTGGTCCTTTCCAGGCGAATGGTCACCTCCCGCGCCGGGAGTGGTCCTGCGGGCGCTGGCGGAGGTGTCCCGGGCAGTGTAGCAGGAAGACGAATTCACTCGTCGCTCAGGCAGGTTTCAGGGGGCCTTCAGACGGCTGGGCCGGGCGCCACCGTTGTCTCCAGTGTGCCGGCCCGCGGGGACCCGTCATCTCCTCATTTGCCCCGCCGCCGGTACCTCATCCCGGAGGTTGTCCATGTCCTACCTGTCTTCCCGGTCGCTGGTCGCCGCGGCGGCAATGGCCGTATCCCTGATGGCAGCGCCCTCCTCGTCCCGGGCCGAAGCCGCGGTCGATGAAGTCGTCCGCTGGAACGAACTCGCGACGGCCGCTACTGGCGCCGCGCAGATGGATCCGCTTACGGAATCGCGCCTGCTCGCGATGCTGCACCTGGCCATGCACGACGCGGTCAACGCCATCGTCGGTCGCTACCAGTCGTTCACCACGGTGGAACGTGCCACGGCAACGGCATCGGTCGACGCGGCCGTGGCCACCGCGGCCCGCGACGTCCTCGTGGTGATGCTGCCGAAGGACGCGGCGGTGTGGGAGGCCGCCCATGCGTCGACGCTGGCGGCGCTGACCGACCGCAATGGCCAGGCGGCTGGTGTCGCGACGGGACGACGGGCCGCTCAGGCAGTCCTGGCGCGCCGCGCCGACGATGGTGCGGGAGCGACGGTCGCGTACACGCCGCGCGATGTGGCGGGTGACTATCGCCCGACGCCGCCGGAGCTGATGCCGGCGATGTTCGCGCACTGGGGCGCCGTGGCGCCGTTCGCGCTGACGTCGGCGGCGCAGTTCCGTCCGGTGCCGCCTCCGGTGGCCGGGAGTGCGCGCGCGCTCGCGGAGATCAGGGAGATCCGCCGGATTGGTGGCGCGTCGAGTGCGGTGCGCACCGCGGAACAGAGCGAGATCGCGAAGTACTGGTACGAGAACTCGACCCTCGGGTGGAATCGCATCGCACGTGAGATCGCCGCGGCGCGACCGATGGATCTCGCCGCCCGCGCGCGGTTCTTCGCGCTGATCAACGTCGCGATGGCCGATGGCTTCATCTCGGGCTTCGAGGCGAAGTATCACTATCGCTATTGGCGGCCGGTGACGGCGATTCATGCGGCAGGGGAGACGACGTGGGCGACGTTCCTGCCGACACCGCCGGTGCCCGATCACCCGTCGACGCACACCGTGCTCGGCGCCGCCGCAGCTCGCACGATGGCGCGCCTGCTCGGGACGGATCTGGTCAGCTTCTCGATGATCAGCGGTGCGCCGTATGGCGGCATCCGCCGCCAGTTCTACTCGCTGTCATCAGCCGCCCGTGAGAACGGCGCCTCGCGGATGTTCGCCGGTATCCACTTCCGGTCGGCCGTCGACGCGGGCTACACGCTGGGCGAGCAGGTCGGCGACTGGGCGGTCGACACGCTGCTGCGTCCGCTGGCGGCGGATTCGGAAAGCGATCAATAACGGGACGGCGCTGCAAGAGGGCAAGAAGTTCCAAAAGGACGAAAAGGGCGAAACGTCACCGCGACGTGCCAATGCGCACGACGCCTTTCGCCCTCGTCTTCTCGACCTTTTCGAACTTTTGGAACGTTTCGAACTCTAGCGTGGGCGGCTTGTCAGTCCTCTTTCAACGCCGCCCCGTCGACCTGACGGGCGGCGAGCCGGGCCGGGCCGATGCTGGCGCCGAGGGCGATGGCGAGCAACACGGTGGGTGTTCCGGCCCAGGTCCAGCCGTCGAGGGCGCCGAGTCCGGACGTCCATGTCATCCAGGCCGCCGAGGCCGTCGGCAGGATGGCGGCACACGCCAGCGCCCCGACCACGGCCATGGTCAGGCTGTCGCGCAGCACGAGGCGGGCGAGGTCGGCGCGGGTGGCGCCGACCGCGGCTCGAATCCCCATCTCCTTGCGTCGCTGGTGCACGACGTAGGCGAGCAGGCCGTACAGCCCCGACGCCGCCAGCACGAGACTCAGCCCGGCGAACGCCTGGAAGAGACGCAAGGCCAGGCGTTGCTCGGCGAGGGCCGCGTCGCCGCGTGCCGCCATCGTCTGGACATCGCTGATTGGTAAGAACGGGTCGACGCGTGCGAGGGCGGTGCGAACGGCATCGAGTCGCGACGTCGGGACCGGGCCGTCGACCCGCAGCGTGAAGAACAGGTCGACGAACTCGACCTGCGCCAGCGGGAACCACATGGCGGGCTCGACCCCGGTCGACGTGGGAAAGTCGCCGACACCGCGCACCACGCCGATGACCTCGCGCTCTTCGCCGAACGCGCGCACACGGGCACCGACGGCGTCGCCGGCGGGGAATGCCTGCCGCGCCGCCGCGTCGTTGATCACGAGCACGAGCGGCCGTTCCCGCGTGTCAAGGGTGGCGTCGAACGTGCGCCCGCCGAGCACGCGCATGCCCATCGCCTCGAAGTACCCGTCAGTGGCAGCCTGATAGCGGACGCTGGTGCTCGCCTCGTCGCGCATGCCACGGCCGACGACCCGCAGGTCGGCATTCTCGTCGTAGCCGCTCCACGGCAGGTTGGTCGTCGCGCCGACGTGGCGCACGCCGTCGATGCCGATGAGCGCCTGTCGCAGGGCATCGATGCGCAGGCCGATCGCACCGGGCTCGGGTTGGGTGGGGACCGGGATCGCGACCCTGAAGGTCAGCACACCGTCGGTCGTGAAGCCGTGATCGGCCGCCGCCAGCGCGCGATAGTGCCGCCACAACTGGATGCTGCCGGCACAGAGCACGCCGGCCAGCGCAATCTCGACGACCACGAGCGTGGTCCGCAGCCGTCGCACGCGACGGCTGGATGTCAGGCGATGACCGGCCGA
>DATJTM010000605.1:0-10671 GCA_035503395.1 Luteitalea sp. | reverse complement strand
GAATGCGGAAAAGTCGAAACCCGGTCTCGGCATTCCCGCATGACCGCCTGCCGCATCAGGAGCGGCGCGCTGAGGTGCTGACGCGTTCAGAAGGGGATGTCGTCGTCGGCTTCGCCGCCGCCGGCACCACCGCCGTCGTAGCCACCACCACCCGAGGACGAGCCGCCGGAGCCGCCGCCGTACGAGGACGAGCCGCCACCGTAGTCGTAGTCGTCCTCACCACGGCTCTGGCCGCCGCCACGCCCACCGCCACCACTCCCGAGCAACTGGATCCGGTCGGCGACGATCTCGGTCGTGTACCGCTTCTGGCCGTCCTTGTCGTCCCAGGAGCGCGTCTCGATGCGGCCCTCGACGTAAATCTGCTTGCCCTTCTTCAGGTAGTCCTGCAGCGATTCGGCCTGCTTGCCGAGCAGCACGATGCGGTGCCACTCGGTCTTCTCGACCCAGTCGCCGGTCTTGCTGTCCTTGCGGCGATCCGTCGTCGCGATGCTGAACCGGGCGATGGCGAAGCCGTTGCCCGTGAACTTCATCTCGGCATCACGACCGAGGTTGCCGACCAGAATCGCCTTGTTGACGCTGCCCATGCTCGAACGCTCTCTCTCCACCCGGGCATCCCGGGTCTTTCACGCCCCGACGACCCCGCCGGGGTACCAGTTCAGTTCGCAGGGAAGGACGCAGGGCCCGCCGCAGTTCTGACGATGCAGAGAGAGACGCGCCGCCGGGACGTCCCTCCGCGATCCCGGACGGCTCGACGAGAGCCGTCCCTGGCTCATTCCCGCGGGCGGCGATTCAGGCCATCGAGCACCTGCTTGGCGAGCACGGCGACTTCACTCTGCGGGTAGTTGCGAATCACCTGCTGGAACGATTCGCGGGCCCGGTCGTTCTCGCCGAGGAGGCTGAGCGCCACGCCACGCTTGTACAGCGCCTGCGGCACGCGATCGCCGGTCGGATAGTCCGAGATGACCTTCTCGTAGGCAGCGACCGCTTCCTTGAACTTGCCATCGAGTTGATACGACTCGCCGATGTAGAACTGCGCATCGTCGGCGCGGTCGCTCGTGGCGAAGGAGCGGATGAACTGCTCGAAGCCGGAGATCGCGAGGCTCCACTGACCGGCCGCGTAGTCGGCCTGCGCCGTGTCGAACATGCGCTGCGGCGAGAGACCGCCGGCCGGACCGGTCGGCGCCGGCGTCGTCGGGGCCGCACCGGTGGTCGAGGGCGCGCTCCCCGGCGTACCGGTCGGCGCCGGGATCATCGTGCCGTTGGGTCCGGGAATCATCGCCGGGGCAGGCGGCGCCAGCTGCGACGGCAGCGTGTTGACCGCCTCGCGCAACGACGACAGTTCCTGGCCGATCGTGCCGACGCTCTTGCTGTTCTCGTCGAGCCGCTCGCGGACCACGCGGAGGTCGCTGCCGACGTTGTCGATCAGCAGCTTCTGGTCGGCGAACTGCTTGCGGGCCGCGCCAGACTGGTCGTCGATCTTGGCGTTGAGGGCCTTGAGCGTGTCTCCAAGGGTGGCGAGCACGAGCTGCAGCTGCTGGTTCTGCTCCTGCAGCATCCGGATGTCGGCCATCAGCTGCTGGTGCTCGCGGTTGGCGGCGTGGGCCGGCAGCGCCAGGCCCACGAACAGGACGCCCGTCAGGGCGCCGGTCACGATGCGCGTCATGATCCGATCCTTGCTCCGGCTGCAAGCGGGCCACCATCGGGCGCCCGCTCGCGCGTCAGCATCTGCTTACTTGCTGGTGACCACGAAGTGGGCGCGCCGGTTCTTGGCGTACGCCTCCTCGGTGGCGCCCGGGTCGAACGGGAACTCCTTCCCGTAGGACACGACCTTCAGCCGTTCGGCCGGAATCCCCAGCGAAATCAGGTAGGCGCGCGCTGCCTGGGCGCGGCGATCACCCAGCGACAAATTGTACTCGGCGGTGCCACGCTCGTCGCAGTGGCCTTCGACGGTCACCACCCAGCTCGGGTACTGCTTGAGGATGTCGGCGTTCTTCTGCAGGGTGGCCTGCATGTCCGACGCGACGTCCGAGCTGTCGAGCGGGTAGAACACCGGCTGCAGCGGCGACTCGCGATTGAGTTCGTCGAGCGACCGCGCGTTGTAGTCGACGTTGCTGCCCGAGATCGCCGGCTCCGCGGGCACCGAGGCGACCGGCGGTTCCGGTTCCGGCAGCGGCGCAGGCGGGGCAGGCGGCGCCGCGCCTCCGGCTCCGGCACCCGCTGACGGCGGTGGCGGTGTGGGACGGGCGACCGGCGGCTTCTTCCGGCTGCAGGCGGTCGTGGTCGCGGCGACGACGAGGACCAGGGCGATGAGACGGACGAAACGAGCGGACATGCGGGCGGTCTCCTTCGATGCGCGGACCACGGAACGATTGGACCGGGACGACAAGGGGGGCGTCACGGTCACCGCGACCAGCTGGGCTGCACGTTGTTCCCCGACTTGGTGACCTGCTTGAGGTCCGTTCCGTCGCGGGCGATGGTGAAGATCTGGGTCCGGCCGGCGCGCGTCGAGGCGAACGCCAGGTGCCGCCCGTTGGGCGACCAGGCCGGACTCTCGTTGCTGCCGGTGCCGTCGGTCACGGTCCGAATCTGTCCCTGCTGAAGATCGAAGATCTTGATGTCGAACCCGGGACCACTGCGGCCGGCGTAGGCGATGTCGTTGTACGGGGCGGGCGCCCAGGTGGCGCGGTCGGCCCAGGTCTCGCTGGTGATGCGACGCGGCTGGCCGCCGCCATCGGCGTCGGCGATGTAAATCTGCGGCGAGCCGCTGCGGTCGGACGTGAACGCGATCTGCGTGCCGGCCGGCGACCAGGTCGGCGTCGAGTCGTTGCCCGGATGGCGCGTCACGCGGCGCAGCCCGGACCCGTCACGACCGACGGTATAGATCTCCATGTTGCCGTCGCGATTGGTCATGAAGGCGATGCGCGTGCCGTCAGGCGAGAACGACGGCAGGAAGTTGTGCACGGTCTCGGTGCCACCGGCCGGCTGGTCCATCTTGCCCTGATAGATGTAGGAGATGTAGATGTCCGGATAGCCGCGGCGGTACGACGTGTAGGCGATCGCGCGCCCGTCCAGCGACCAGCTCGGATTGATCGCGAGCGAGCGGTTGACGGTCACACGGCGCTGGTTCTCACCATCGTAATCGCCGATGTAGATCTCCTTGATGTTGCGCTGCTCGATCGGGCCACGCGTCCGCTCGCCGTCGCGGTCGGACACGAAGGCCAGCTTGGTGCGCGCCACGCCGGGCAGCTTGCGCGTGTCCATGTGGAGTTCGTCGGCAATCGTGTGCGCGAACGACCGCGGGTTGCTCGCCGCCGCGGTGTACTCCTTGGCCCACACGCCCTTCTGCAGCGCCACGTCGAACATGCGCGCCTGCACGGTGAGGCTCGAGGCGTTCTGCCGCACGATGCCGATCACCACGAAGTCGACGCCCAGTTCCTTCCACTGCGCGAAGTTGACCGTCTCGAACGAGGTCGCCGGCGCGATCGCGGAGTAGCTCGCGCGCGGGATCAGGTCGAACTCGCGCTCGAAGCGGAGGTCGTCCCATAGCACCTGCCCCATCAGGTCGGCAGGCACCTTGAGATCCGGCGCGGCGGCGATGAAGTTGGGCACCGCCAGCTTTGGCGCGGCGCCGCCCGTCAGGCTGATGCTGACGCCGATCTGATCGGGTTGCTGCGGTGGTGGCGTGCCCGGCTGGCCGGCAGGGGTCGACGGCGGCTGCTGCGACGCCGGCGGCGTGGTCGGCGCCTGCCGCCCCTGCGGCGCGGCGACGATCAGCGCGGTCGAAGCGAGGGCCCCGAGGCCCGCAATGGCGAGAGTGCGTGAGGCTCGGATCATGGGATGAAGTTGAATTCCAGGTTCACCGTGAGCGTCGGGTTCGTGTACTCGCGGGGGAGCGACGGCAGCTTGGTCAGCATCAGCGCCCGCGTTGCCGCCTGATCGAGGATGAAATTGCCACTGGAACGGGCCACGGCCACGCCGCTCACCGTACCCTCGCGGTCGATCATGAATTTCATGATGGTGCTCCCGCGCGAGCCCTGGTTCTGGCGGAAGTTGCGCTGGATGATCTGCAGCATCTCGGCGACGTAGGCCGGACAGCAGAAGTTACCCAGGTTGATCTGCCCGCCGGTCCCACCGCCGCCTGTGGACAGCCCGATGCTGTCGCTGACGACGCCGGTGTCGGCCTTGGCTTGCCCCTCACTGACGCGGGCGCCGGTCGACGGCGCCTGCGCCTTGGCCTGTTCGGGCGCGACGGGCGGATTGGTGGTCGGCTTCGGCGTCTGCTTCGGCGCCGCCTTGGTCGGTTCGGTCATCTCCGGCGGCTTGGCCGCGGGAGGGGGCGTCGGCACCGGCTTGGCGTCGGGCGGCGGCGGCACCGCCTGCTGCACGGCACGGCCCGCCATCGACGTCAAACCGCCGGCCCGCGGCCCGGGCGCACCGCCCAGGCTGATCGTCATCACCGTCTTCGGCTCGTCGTTGCGCGTCCGCCAGGAACTGGGCATGAACACGAACACGGCGATCGCCACCGCGTGCACGGCGAGCGAGATGACGACCATCCGCTGTAGTCCGTCGGGCCCCGTTGCGCGTCGCTCGGGCGCCGACGGTCCACCCGCCAGCGCGTACGACGCACCGGACACGGCGAAATCAGCCGGCGACGGCGGGGGAGGACTCGCCATCGGTCAGCGTTCCCCCGGCAGCCGCGAGACCAGGCCGACCTTCTCGACGCCCGCCATCTTGAGAGCGTCCATGACCGTCATCGTCTGCTGGATGGTCACGGCGCCATCGGCGCGCAGGTAGACCGACTTGTCGGACTTGCCCTGCAGCTCCTGCCGCATGCGCTCGCCGAGCACGTCGATCCGGATCAGTTCCTCGTTCAACTGCACGCGGCGGTCGTTGCCGAACGACACCGGGATCGTCACGAACACACGTTCGTTGGCGAGGCTCTGCGACCGCCGCGCCACCGGGAGGTTCACGTCGAGGCCGCGCGTCATCATCGGCGCCGCCACCATGAAGATGATGAGCAGCACCAGCATCACGTCGACGAGCGGAACGACGTTGATCTCGGCGAGCGCGGTGGTCGCCACCATCCGCCCGCGCCGGCCACGCCCACCGCCGCCGCCACCTGCCGCCTGTACCTTGGGCATCGTCTCGTCCCGAGGCGGTCTAGGTGAAGTTCCGCTCGGAGATGTTGAGGAACTCCAGCGAGAAGTCCTCCATCTGCGACGCGAAGCCCCGCACCTTGTGCGTGTAGTGGTTGTAGAAGTACACGGCAGGAATCGCCGCGAAGAGGCCGGCCGCCGTGGCGATCAGCGCCGAGGCGATGCCCGGCGCCACCACGGCGAGGTTGGACGAGCCCACGGCGCCAATTGCCTGGAAGGCCGTCATGATGCCCCACACCGTGCCGAAGAGCCCGATGAAGGGCGTGATGCTCGCCGTCGTCGCCAGGAATCCCACCCGCTGCTCGAGTTTGGTGAGCTCGGTGCTGCTGGCCCGCAGGAGTGCGCGGTCGACGGCCTCGAGACTCTTGAGCGTTGGACGCGCACCGGCCGCGGCTGGCTTGTCACCCGTGGCCCCGCGCAACTGGGTGTTCAGCTCGCCATAGCCCGCCTGGAAGAGGCCGACCAGCGGGCTGTCGCCCAGAGATCTGCACACCGCCTGCACCTCGGAGAACTTGCTGCTCCGACGGAAGACGTCCAGGAACTGCGTGGTCTGTGCCTCGGCCTTGCGGAACGCCCATGCCTTGTAGAGCACGATGCCCCACGAGATCACGGAAAAGAGGACGAGAAGTGCGAGTACGAGCTGCTCGATGAGACCCGTGCGGGAGACGAGCGAAGTGACGTCAGTTGCCGATTCCGCGGTCTCCGCCGCGGGTCCGGCCAGCTCCTGCAGGGCAAGAGCGCACACCCAGAGCGTCTGCAAACAGGCCTCCGCTATGCATGGTCAGTGCGCCGCTGGGAAGGCGCGATCGGAGAAGGCTACCATGCGGCCAAAATAGCGGTCAACTCCATGATATGTTTGCAGTTCCGGGTATTCGGCCCCCATCGTCAGCTGAATCGGCCTCCGGCCGTCTTTCCATCCATGATCCGGTTCCTCAGCATCCGTCAGCTCGCGGTCATCGAGTCTCTGGACCTGTCACTGGGCCCCGGCCTGACCGTGCTCACCGGCGAGACCGGCGCCGGCAAGTCCGTACTGGTCGAGGGCCTCGGCCTCCTCCTCGGCGGGCGCGCGTCCGCCGATATGGTCCGCACTGGAGCCGCTGCCGCCACCGTGCAGGCCATCGTGTCCACACCCGACGGCACCGAGGTGATCGTCCGCCGAGAGGTCTCGGCCGAAGGCCGCTCGCGCGCGTACCTGGATGATGTGCTGGTCACGGCGTCGACCATGCGGGAGCGGGTCGGGGCCTGGGTGGACCTGCACGGACAGCACGAGCACCAGACGCTGCAGCTACCCGAGACGCATCTCGATCTGCTCGATCGCGTCGCCGGCCTGCTCGCCGAACGGGCTCGGGTGGAAGGCGCGTATGCCGCCTGGGTCGCTGCGCGCGACGCCCTCGCCGCCACCCAGATGGACGCCCGCGAACGCGCCGCGCGGATCGAGTTGCTGTCCTTCCAACTCGCCGAACTCGACAAGCTGTCGCCTCAGGACGATGAGGACGAGCAACTGGCGGCGACCCGTCAGGTGCTGGCGAACGCCGATCGGCTGCAACGCCTCGGTCAGGAGGCGTACCAGGCGTTGTACGAGGACGAACACGCCGCCCTCCAGAGCCTGTCGGTCGTCTGGAAGCGTCTCGACGAACTCGCCCAGGTCGACCCCGCCGTTCAGCCGCACGCGGCGGCACGCGACGCGGTCAAGGCGCAGCTCGAGGATCTGGCGTTCTTCCTCCGTCAGTATGTCGCCGACATCGAGGCCTCGCCCGAGCGCCTTCAGGAAGTGGAGGACCGCCTCGCCGCCCTCGAGCGCCTGAAGCGGAAGCACGGCCTGACGATGGCGGAACTGATTGCGCATCAACAGCGGCTGCGGGAGCAGCTCATGGCGTTGCAGCAGCCGGAAGGCCAGATCGACGCCCTGCAAGCCGCCGCTGACAAGGCTGGCGCGACCTTCTCGAAGCGGGCCCAGGTCCTTTCCGCATCGCGCCAGGCGGCCGCGGCGCCGTTTGCGGCGCGCCTCCGAACAGAACTCGCCGACCTGGCGATTCCGCATGCCGATGTCTCTTTCCGCTTCCAGGCAGTAGCAGGTGAAGGGGAGTGGGGGCCGACGGGCATCGACCGCGTCGAGTTGCTGCTGTCGGCCAACCCTGGTGAGGCACCGCGCCCGTTGGCGCGCGTCGCGTCCGGCGGCGAGCTCTCGCGCGTGATGTTGTCGGTGAAGGTGCTCGACGCACCGGCCGCCCCCGACCGAACCGTCGTGTTCGACGAGGTCGATGCCGGTATCGGTGGGCGCGTGGCCGACGCGGTCGGTGCCCGGCTGCGGGCGCTGTCGGCAACCGCGCAGGTCCTGTGCGTGACGCATCTGCCGCAGGTGGCCGTCTACGCCGACGCCCACATCCACATCAGCAAACGGGTCGCGGCAGGGCGCACGCTCACCTCGGCCATCCGCCTGGATGCGGAGCAGCGCGTGGAGGAAGTGGCGCGCATGATGGCAGGGGACACCTCGGCGCCGATGCTGGAGGGCGCGCGTACGCTGCTCGCGGCGAAGGCGAAAGGCGAAAGCGAAGCCGCAGCAAAAGGCGAAAGCGAAAGTCGGGAGGCGGCGCAAGGCCGCAAGGGAAAGGCACGTGGCGCGAAAGTATCTGGTTGAGGCCTACGGCTGTCAGATGAACATGCACGACGGCGAGCGGCTCGCGGGCCTGCTCGAGGCCGCCGGCTTCGAGTCGACGGCCGACCCCGGCGACGCCGACGTCATCGTCATCAACACCTGCAGCGTCCGCGAGCGGGCCGAAGAGAAGCTGTTCACGCGCCTTGGCGAATTCCGTGAAGCCGCCCAGGCGGCCGGCAACACCCCGGTGATTGCGGTCACCGGGTGCGTGGCGCAGCAGGAGGGGAGTGCCCTGCTGAAACGCTCCAGGTTGATCGACATCGTGATCGGCACGCAGCGGGTCAAGCAGCTGCCGATGCTGGTGTCGCGGGCACTCGACGAGCACGCGCCACCACAGGTCGACATCAACCCGCACGAAGACGTGTCGTTCCCGCTCGGCATCGCCCGGCGCGGCGACGCCGTGAAGGCGTACGTCAACATCATCGAAGGCTGCAACGAGTTCTGCGCCTTCTGCGTGGTGCCGTACACGCGCGGCCACGAGCGCATGCGTCCGGCCGCCGAGATCCTGGCGGACGTACAGGATGCCGCCGGGCGCGGCCACCGCGAGATTCAGCTCCTCGGCCAGATCGTCAATCACTACCAGGCGCCAGACGATGCCGCGTGCGACTTCGCGGGGTTACTCGAACGCGTGCACGAAGTGCCGGGCGTCACGCGCATCCGGTTCGCGAGTCCGCACCCGCGCCACGTCACGCCACGGCTGCTCGAGGCGTATCGGTCACTGCCGAAGGTCTGCCGTCACCTCCACCTGCCGGTCCAGAGCGGCTCCACTCGCGTACTCGCCGCGATGCGCCGGCGCTACTCACGGGAGCGCTACCTCGAGATCATCCAGGAAGTGCGCGAGGCGGTCCCCGACATCTGCGTCTCGACCGACATGATCGTCGGCTTCCCCGGCGAGACGGCCGCCGACTTCGACGACACGATGTCGCTGACCGCGCAGGTCCGCTACCACAGCATGTTCTCGTTCAAGTACTCACCACGCCCGCGCACGCTCGCCATCAAGCGGATGGCAGACGATGTGGGCGAGGACGAGAAGACGCGCCGCATCGTCGAACTGCAGGCGCTGCAGCGGGAGATTCAGTCCGATCTCCATCGCCAGTCCGTTGGCCGCATCGAGGAGGTGCTCGTCGACAGCGGCAGCCGTCGCCGGTCGCACGAGCTCTCGGGCCGCACGAGCGGCAACACGGTCGTCAACTTCCCAGGCGAGCCCGCCCTGATTGGGTGCCTCGCCCGTGTGCGGATCACCGACGCCGGCCCCAACAGCGTGCGCGGCGAGGTGGTCGACCTGGAGGCCTGAGATGCCCGTCCGCATGCTCATCAAGGGGTTGATGATGGACCCCGTCACCAACCTCCCGATCGTCGTGTTGCGCGACGAGACGGGGGAGAAGACCCTTCCGATCTGGATCGGGATGTTCGAGGCGCACTCCGTGGCGCTGCAGCTCGAAAACAGCGCCTCGACGCGTCCCATGACGCACGACCTGCTGAAGCACCTCGTCGAGGCCCTCGACGGCACGGTCACCGAGGTGCACATCACCGACGTCCGCGAGGGCACCTTTTACGCGCTCATCTATCTGTCGGCCCGCGGCGAGACGATCGCGGTCGATGCGCGCCCCTCCGACGCACTCGCCCTGGCGCTCCGGAGCCGCGCGCCGGTCTTCGTCGCCGACCACGTCCTGACCGACGCCAAGCCGCTCGAGACACCGACGACGCAGGATGCCGAGCGTTTGCAGCACTGGCTGGAGAGCCTGGATCCCGAGGAGATGGGTAAGTATCGGATGTAGGGGCGCGCGTTCCTTTAGAATGCGCGGGTACCGATGATCCTGGCCATCGCGAATCAGAAAGGCGGCGTGGGCAAGACCACCACCGCCATCAATCTCGCCGCAGCGCTGGCCCTCCGGGGCCGTCCGACGTTGCTGATCGACCTGGACCCCCAGGCCAACAGCACGATGTCGTTCCTCGAGATGGGCTCCATCGGCCCGAACATGTTCGAGGCGCTCACCGAGGACAGCGGCGTCACCATCGGCAGCATCGTCCGCCCCACCAACCAGCCGCATCTGAGCATCGCGCCAGCGCGTATCGCGCTCGCGAAGCTGGAAGCCAAACTGGTGGGCGAGCTCGACGCGCACTTCCGTCTGAAGGAGAAGCTCGCGCCGCTCGAGGCGGAGTATCCCTACATGGTCATCGACTGCCCGCCAACGCTGGGCCTGCTGACCGTGAACGCCCTCGTCGCCGCCTCGCACCTCGTGGTGCCTATCCAGTCGTCATACTTCGCGCTCGAGGGCACCGACGACCTGCTCGAGACGGTGGGGAAGGTGCAGATGCGCGCCAACCCGTCGTTGCAGGTGCTCGGCGTCCTCATCACCATGCACGACAAGCGCACCAGCCTGGCGCGCGACATTCGGGATCAAATCAAGAAAGTGTTCGGCCCCAAGGTCTTCAAGACCGTCATCACCAAGAGCGTCCGGCTCGAAGAGAGCCCGGCGTACAAGGAAGCCATCTTCAGCTTCGCGCCGGAGTCGTCTGGCGCGTCCGAGTACTACAGCGTGAGCGAGGAGGTTCTCAGCCGTGTCTAAGCGTGGCCTGCCCGAGTCCGTCCGGATGCGCCACGATGCGCACTACGTGGAGACCCTCACGGCCTCCGCGGGCGCACCGGTCGGCCGGATGATTCCGATCGAGCACATCGATCCCAACCCGAACCAGCCCCGTCAGGTGATGGGCGACCTCTCCGAACTGATCGCCTCGGTTCAGGAGAACGGGATCATCGAGCCGATCGTCGTCCGTCAGCGCGGCACCCGGTTCCAGATCGTTGCCGGCGAGCGTCGCTACCAAGCAGCCGTCCGTGCCGGCATCGAGGAACTGCCT
>DATJTM010000604.1:0-5395 GCA_035503395.1 Luteitalea sp. | reverse complement strand
AGGCGGATGCCGGAAGGCGACACGATATTCAGGGCGGCCCGCACGCTGCAGCGCGCGCTCGCCGGCCACCGCGTCACGCGGTTCGAGACGCAGTACGCGCAGCTGGCGCGCGTACACGACGATGCACCGATCATCGGCCGGGTCGTCGACAAGGTCGAGGCGCGCGGCAAGCACCTGCTCGTGCACTTCTCGGCGTCGATCGTGCCGCCACCGGAGTCTCGCGACGGCAAGGCGCGGCCCATCGACGGTCCCGTCGTGCTCCGAACTCACATGCTGATGTCGGGCTCGTGGCACATCTATCGGGTCGGCGAACGCTGGATGCGCTCGTCGCTCGACGCGCGGATCGTGCTCGGCACCGACACCTTCGTGGCGGTGGGTTTCGCGGTGCCGGTCGCCGAGTTCATCGTCGGCCAGCCGGCCGATGACGACGAGTCGATCGCGCGGCTCGGACCGGACCTGCTGTCGCCGGAGTTCGATGCCGCTGAAGCGGAGCGGCGGCTGGCGACGAATGGACGACCGACGGTGGCCGAAGCGCTCCTCGATCAGACGGCGCTGGCCGGCATCGGCAACGTCTTCAAGAGCGAGCTCCTGTTCCTTGCCAGGCTCTGGCCGTTCACGCCGCCGGCCGACGTCACTGCCGCGCAATGGAGCAAACTGGTTCGCGATGCCCGCGTCCTTCTACGGGCCAACGTCCTCGATCCGAACGAGACCGGCGTCCTGACCTACCGTGGCCATCGACGGACGACAGGACGCAGCAATCCCGCGGAACGCGTCTACGTGTACGGTCGCCAGGGCCGACCATGCCGTCGGTGCGGCAGCGCCATCGCCCTGCGCCATCATGGCGAGCACAATCGGTCGACGTACTGGTGCCCGAAATGCCAGGCAGCGCCGACGGCGGCCGATGCCGCAGCGGTCACGGACGGGCGCGGCGACGCGGTACCGCGGGCGCAGCCACGCGAACATCGGTGACGCCGGGCCCGAGTCCGCCGTCGCGAGGTGCGGTCAGCCAGCCAATCGCCGCGTCGACGTCGAGGAACGTCGCCGTGTCGGTGCCCTTCGACTCGGCCAGCATCGAGACGCTGCGGCCGATTGCGTAGCCGAGTCCCGGGCCGCACAACACAGCCATCCGCTCGGGCGCGCCAGCCACGCGAAACCAGTCCGGCACACGTTCCATGAAGGACGGAAACGATGGCGCCCCGACCGGGTCGGCCTGTCGGAGATCGATCAACACGCGCATGCCGTGATACCACGCGCCTTCGTCGGCCATGCGCGCCGCAAGCCGGAGCGCCTCGTCGTCATCCGGCCAGTCGCCCCCGACCGCAAGCCACTCGAACCGATGGCGTTCGTCGTCCCACCACTGCAACGACATCAGGCGGTCTCGTTTCCGTGGCGCAGTCCCACATTCCTGAGTACGCCGGCTCCCGGGGCGGCATGTACCCCCGTCCGACGCCTTGTCCGCCGTAGCCTTGGCGAAGGTCGAAGTCGGACGGCTACGAACGGTCGAACGACGAACGACGAACGCCACACCGACAGCAGCCCTGAGCGTCCCAGGAGGTGGCCCGCCGGTTCCTCGTTCCTGTCTCCTGGCTCCTGTGTTCCTGTTCTCCTGTGGCCCCGTCCCCCGACTCCTGCCAATGACACACGTCCTCGGCGCTCACACGGCTGCGTTCGCGTAGCCTTGCGTGCCATGTCGACGTCGCTTCAACGGGTTCTGGGTCGCGTCCTCGCTGTCACCGTCCTTGCCAGCGCGGCTACGTGTCTCCCGGCCTACGCGCAGGACCGGAAGGCCACGCTGGCCGCGTACACCTACGATCCGGCCATCCCGACGCTGACACAGGTCGTCGGCCACGATCACGGGGCCGAAGTGACGTCACCGGAGGAGATTGCCGCGTACATGCGGGCGCTGGCGGCCGCGGCGCCCACCCGCACGAAGCTCGTCGAGTACGGGAGCACCTGGGAGGGCCGGCCGCTGCAGCTGCTGGCGATTGCCGCGCCCGAGCGCATCAGCGCCCTGGACACCGTCACGGCTGATCTGCGTCGACTTGCCGACCCGCGCGGCGTGTCGGAGGCCGACACGAACGCGCTGATAGCACGAACGCCGGTCGTCGTGGCGCTGCTCCACAGCGTGCACGGCAACGAGATCTCGCCGGCCGGCGCCGCGCTGCTCGAGGCCTACCACCTGCTCGCCGTGCGCAACGATCCGCGCGTCGACGCGATCCGCTCCAACACGATCGTATTGATCGATCCGCTGCAGAACCCGGACGGGCGCGGTCGCTTCGTCCAGGGCACCAGGTCCGGACGCGCCGCCACGCCCGACACCTTCGCGCTGTCGGCCGAGCACGACGAGCCGTGGCCCGGCGGCCGTGGCAATCACTACTTCTTCGATCTCAATCGGGACTGGTTCGCCCACACACAGCCCGAAAGTCGAGGCAAGGTCGAGGCGTTGCTGCGCTGGATGCCGCACGTGGTCGTCGACCTGCACGAGATGGGCGCCGAGAGTTCCTACTACTTCCCGCCGACCGCGGTGCCCGGCAACGCCCACACCACGCCGGCCCAGTACGCGGCCATCGAGCGATTCGGACGCGCCATCGCCGGCGCCTTCGACGAACGCGGCTTTCCATACTTCAACCGCGAGGTGTTCGACGCGTTCTATCCGGGCTACGGCGTCTCGTGGCCGGTCGCACAGGGTGCCATCGGGATGACGTTCGAGAAGTCCTCGGCCCGCGGCTTGTCCGTACGTCGGGACGATGGTTCGGTGCTCACGTATCTGGACGGCATCGTCGAGCATTTCACGGCGGCAATGACGACGGCGCACGTCGCTGCGACGTCGCGCGAGCAGGTGCTGCGCGAGTTCGTCGCGTTCCGGCGCAGCGCGATCGAGGAAGGCGAACGCAGCACGACGGTGCGCCACTACGTGCTGCTCGACAAGGGCGATCCAGGCCGGACACAGCACCTGGCCACCCTGCTCCACCGCAACGGCATCGAGGTGCAGCGGACGACCGCCGCCGCGACGATCGGCGGCCGTGCTGTGCCGGCCGGGTCGTTCGTTGTGCCGCACGGGCAGCCGGCGGGGCGCCTCGTTCGCAACCTGCTCGACGAGCGGACGGACATGCCGGAAGCCTTCGTGAAAGAGCAGGCCGCGCGGCGGCTGCGGCGCCTGCCCGACCAGATCTACGACGTCACCGCCTGGAGCCTGCCTCTCCTGTACGACATCGACACCGTCCGCAGCGCGCAGCCGCTCGGCGTGTCGACGACGCCGTGGGCGCCGACACCGGTGACGACCACGTTACCTGCCGCCAGGGTCGCCTATCTCCTGCCGTGGAATTCGACGACTGCCGGCACGGTCGCCTCGGCGCTGCGCGCCGGTCTTCGCGTGCGCGTCGCCGGGGAACGTTTCACCTTGGGCGGCCGAACGTTCCCGGTCGGCACGGCGATCGTGCGAATCGGCGATCACGCGTCGACCGACGTCCGCAAGGTGCTGAAAGATCTGGCCGACGCGTCGGGCGCAGAGGTCGTTCCAATCGACAGCGCGTTCGCCGAACGCGGAATCTCGCTCGGCAGCAACCAGGTGCAGCCGATGAAGGCACCACGCGTGCTGCTCGCGTGGGACACGCCGGTCAACGGACTCTCGGCCGGCTGGGCGCGCTACGTGCTCGAGCGGCGGTACGGCGTCGTCCCCAGCGCCGTGCGGGTCGCGTCGCTGGCACGGGCACCGCTCGAGGAATTCGACGTGCTGGTGCTGCCGTCGGGCAGCTATGCGTCAGCCGTCGGCGCCGATCTGGTGCGTCGCCTGAAGGACTGGGTCTCCGCCGGTGGGACGCTGATCACGCTCGGGGACGCCACGCGATGGGCGACCACGGACGCGGTCGGCCTCGTCGGCACCACCGCCGAGTGGAAGGGTGGCGCGCCGGTCGTCGAGGGACCGCCGGCCCGGCCCTCGTCAAATGCCGTGCCGCAGCCGATCGATCTCGCCAAGGCGATCGAACCCACCCGCGAGATGCCGACGCTCGTGCCCGGTGCCATTGCCAACACGGTCGTCGACACCGAGCACTGGCTGTCGAGCGGCCTGGACGATGCTGTGCCGGTGAGCGTCCAGGGCCAGCGGATCTTCTCTCCGCTCACCATCGACAAGGGCCGCAACGTCGTCGTCTTCGCGCCGAAGGAGAAGCTGGTCGCGAGCGGGATTTTCTGGGAGGAATCTCAGACGCAGCTGCCCGGCAAGCCCTACCTGATGCACCTGCCGCTCGGCCGCGGCCACGTCGTGGCCTTCACCGACGACCCGAACAATCGAGCGTTCGCCGAAGCCTCGCAGCTGCTGTTCATCAACGCGGTGCTGCTCGGCCCAGCGATGTAGCATACCGAGACGGTAGGGGCGCCTCTCTGAGGCGCCCGGGCGGTTCGACTGCGATTGATCGCGCCTCACATCGCCGCAGCGCGGCGGCCGCACGCGACCATTGCCGCGGCCCAGCCGACCAGCGTCGCGGCCAGCAGCGTGGCGATGACGATGCCCGGGCGTAGCACCGGCCGTCCCTGGCTGGCCTGGACGATCATCGCCAGCGTCAGGATCGCGTAAGCGAGGCCAGACGCGTTGACGGCAGCGAGGATCTGACGCGTCGGCCACGTGGCGGGCACCAGCAGCGCGACGAGCGGCAGCACCTGCATCGCATGGAGGCCGATGAAGTGCGGCGCGCGGTTGTCGCCAGCCTCAGTGCTCCAGTTGACGACGGGCAGACCTGCGCCGCCGTCAGGCGCACCGATCGTGTGGCCACCCTGGATGCCACCCGCGCCGCGCTTGAGGACCGTGATCTGCTCTGCCGACGGTGCCACCATCAGCCCACCGACACCCAGCCCGATCATCGCGACGATTGCGCCCCACCGACAGGCCGCGAGCAACGGACGGCCGCGGCCCTTCGCCCGGAGGAGCAGCACGATCAACACCGCGTGCAGGGCGGTGAGCGTGAAGATCGCGCCGCCCATGACGTCGAAGACGAGCCCATCGAACGGCGTCGTCCGATTGAAATGGCTCGTCACCCCACGCCACGCCTGCATGCTGATCAGCACCAGCTCGATGACGAGCGCCACCAGCACGCCATAGCCGCACAAATATCCGATTCGATCTGCTCGGGTCCTGGCGTCGTCGGGCGCGCTCTCGCGCACCACGGCCAGGTACCAGGCGAAGGTCGCGCCGTAAATCGCGGTCGACACGAAGAACTTGAACGGCTTGTTCCAGGCCGGCGCACCGGTGATCGTGCGGGGGTCGACGACGGTGGCGACGGCGGTCAGTGCGGCGAAGACCACGCTGAGGGCGGCGAAGGCCACGAGCGGCGCGTGCGCCGAACGTGCCTCACGCAGGATCTGCCGCCACATTCGCTCCCCCGATCACCGTGCGCGCGAC
>DATJTM010000603.1:0-5646 GCA_035503395.1 Luteitalea sp. | reverse complement strand
GACGCGTTCCGCAACATTCTGAAAGCCGTGTACGAGCACATCGCGGAAGGGCGCCCGATGGCCGAGCGCGTGCCGATGTTCGCCTCGTTCGAGGACGGCTGGCGCGCCAACGCGGTGATCGACGCCGTCCTCGCGAGCCATCGCAACGGCAGCGTCTGGACCGAGGTGGCAACGCTGTAGGCGTCGGACTGCAAAGGACATCGTTGCCTACGGGCTTCAGCCTACAGGCTACCCGTCCTGGATGACGTGCGCGATGCGCTGGCGACATGACAGCCGGCCCAACGCGCGGTTCCCTTGGCCATCGACATTGGTCTTCGGGACGGCTCGCACAGGCAGGCTGCAGGATGCAGCCGGACCGTGAACGCAGGTAGGCTGTCGCCCGTAGCCTGTAGGCCCAAGGCCTTTGAGGAGAACGAGATGAAACTTGGCGTGTTCACGGCCCTGTTCGGAGGGCTCTCGCTGGACCAGGTGATCGACAAGGTCTCGGCGGCGGGACTCGAAGCGGTGGAGCTCGGGACCGGGGCGTACCCGGGGGCGTCGCACATCGACGTCGACGGGCTGCTGTCCAGCAAGGCGAAGGCGAAGGCGTACAAGCAGAAGCTGGCCGACGCCGGGCTGATCATCTCGGCCCTGTCCTGCCACGGCAATCCGCTGCATCCGGACAAGGCGTTTGCGAAGGACCACGACGAGGTCTTCCGCAAGTCGGTGCGGCTGGCCGAACTGCTCGGCGTGGAGACGGTGATCACCTTCTCGGGCTGCCCGGGCGACAGCGACGCGAGCAAGTGGCCGAACTGGGTGACGTGCCCCTGGCCGCCCGACTACCTCAAGGTGCTCGAGTGGCAGTGGGAGAAGAAGGTCATCCCGTACTGGACGCGGGCCGGCAAGTTCGCCAAGGACCATGGCGTGCGGGTGGCGCTCGAGGCCCATCCGGGCTTCGTTGTTTACAGCGTCGAGACCGCGCTCAAGCTGCGTGAGGCCGTAGGTCCGCAGATTGGCGTCAACTTCGACCCGAGCCACCTGTTCTGGCAGGGCGTCGACGTGCCGGCGGCGATCCGCGCGCTCGGCGACTCCATCTTCCACTTCCACGCCAAGGACGTCGCGCTCGACCGCGACAACGTCCGGCTGAACGGCGTGCTCGACCCGAAGTCCTACGCCGACATGGCGAACCGGTCGTGGCTGTTCCGGACGGTGGGCTGGGGGCACGGCGCCAGCGACTGGGCCGAGATCATGAGCGCGCTGCGGATGGTCGGCTACGACCACGTGGTCAGCATCGAGCACGAGGATGCCCTGGCGTCGGTCGACGAGGGCCTGGCCAATGCCGTGCGCTTCCTGCGTCCGCTCATTCTCAAGGAGCAACCGGCCGAAGCCTGGTGGGTCTAGCACAGCTCGGCCTGCGTGATCGACGAGGCCCGTCGGCATCCGCCGACGGGCCTTTCTCATTCCGCCTTGCTCGCCTGCAATGCGGGTATGCGGAATGGCGAGAGCTGGGCACCGTGCACGGCTGTGCCCGTCCCGACCGACGACGATCCCCTGCAAGGCCCAAGGCCAAGGTCCAAGACCCAAGGCCCAAGGCCCAAGCCCCAAGCCTCAACGCCTGCCTGCGT
Organism: Luteitalea sp.; assembly: GCA_035503395.1. GTDB lineage: Bacteria > Acidobacteriota > Vicinamibacteria > Vicinamibacterales > Vicinamibacteraceae > Luteitalea. Next base: position 4,042 of record DATJTM010000603.1, on the reverse strand, counting down.
TTGTCTCGAAACGGGCGAAATCCTCGTGATTCGTCGTCGCGGTATTCCACGATTTTGGGATGTTGCTTCCGAAGTTCTGGATCGCGCCTGATTGGTGACACCACTATGACAACGCAATCCGAAGGACATTTCGATGCCTTCTCTCGAGCCCGGCTGGGGCCTCCCCATGCCATCCGCCACGCCTTTGTGGAAACGAGCGTTTGACATGCCCGTAACCCGGTGATACGGTCGCTGGCAAACAGTCAGCTTGTGTCAGCCGGGGTACTGGTATGACCAGAGAGAAGTCCGAGACCTCCAAGAAACCGTTCGAGGGGGTCGCAGCCGAACTCGTGGTGAGTCACGTCCGCGAGTTGATCGAACGAGGTGAGCTGGGACCGGGCGACCGGTTGCCAGCCGAACGCGAGCTCGCGCTGCGCGTCGGCGTCAGCCGACCCAGCGTCCGGGCAGGCTTGCGCGCCCTCGCCGCCATGGGTGTCGTCCAGAGCCGCCACGGGGCGGGGACCTTCATCCGGGGCGGTCCGCCCACGCTCGGGAGTGAGCCACTCAGCTTCCTGGCGGCGCTCCACGGGTTCACGCGCGATGAGATGTTCGAGGCGCGGCGCGTGCTCGAGGTCGGCGTCGCCGGCCTGGCGGCCGAGCGGGCCACCGGCGATCAGCTGGCGTCGATCTCGGAAGAGATCACCGGCATGTACGCGTCGATGGACGACCCGCAAGCGTTCCTCGTCCACGACATCCGCTTCCACCGCGCCGTCGCGGCGGCGGCCGGCAATCCGATCCTGGCGTCGCTGGTCGAAATGGTGTCGGGCATCTTCTACGAGCACCGGCGCAAGACGGCGGCTCAAGGACGAGATCACAAGGAAGCCGCCGACCTGCACCGCGCCATCTACAACGCCCTCCGCAGCCGCGACCCCGAACGGGCCCGTCGCGCCATGGACGACCACCTGTCACTTGCACGCGATCGCCAGGCCTCCGAGGCCGGCTTCGGCGGAGACACGCCCGACGAACCGACCACGGTGCCGCCGGCGGCGACGCCCATCGCTGCGGCGGGATGAGTGGCGGGGCGAGGCTCGGCACGCACGCTGACGGCGGTTCGTGCCGTGGTCGGCCCCATGGCTTGACTGACCACGCGGTCCGCCGGCCCTAGGTGACCTACACCACTGCCACCGCCCACGAGCGTCAGCCTCGGACACGAGCCGCGAAAGCGGCCCGATTTCACACGGCCGCGCGCCTTGACGCTCGTGGGGCCGACTGATAGAACTCTCACGCTCATCACACGCCTCGCGCGCCATTGGTCGCACCTCTTGCCGACCGGTGTGACGCGGGCCTGAAATGCGCAGGCCAGACACGCACATGTTCACGGGATTCGATCTGAGCGGCCGCGTGGCCGTCGTCATTGGTGGTACTTCCGGCATCGGTCGCGCGATTTCCCGCGGCCTCGCCGAGGCGGGTGCCGACGTCGTTGCCACTGGTCGCCGCGAGGCGCTCGTCGCCGAAGCGGCGACGGAAATCGAAGGCATGGGCCGGCGCTCGGCGCGCCTGGCCGTTGATGTCGGCGATCGCGCGTCGCTGGAAGCGCTGCGCGATGGCGTCGCCGCCCAGCTCGGGCCGTGCGACATCCTCGTCAATTGCGCCGGACGCACCAAGCGCTCGCCGACGCTCGAGGTCTCCGAGGACGACTGGTCGGCCATCCTCGAGACCAACCTCACCGGCACGCTGCGCGCCTGTCAGGTCTTCGGCCCGTCGATGATCGAGCGGCAATGGGGCCGCATCATCAACATCGCGTCGCTGTCGTCGTTCGTCGCGCTGTTCGAAGTCGCCGCGTACGCCGCGAGCAAGGCGGCCGTCGCCTCCCTGACCAAGTCGCTCGCCGTCGAATGGGCCCCGAGCGGCGTCACCGTCAATGCGATTGCGCCGGGCGTGTTCCGCACCGACCTCAATCAGCAGCTGCTCGATGGCACCGGCCGCGGCCGCGAGTTCCTGACCCGCACACCGATGAAGCGCTTCGGACAGATTCCGGAACTGGCCGGCGCCGCCGTGTTCCTCGCCTCGCCGGCGGCCAGCTTCGTGACGGGTGAAGTGCTCGTGGTCGACGGCGGCTTCCTCGCCAGCGGCGTCAATCAGTAACGACCTGCGACCCGGACCCGCGCATGTCTCTCGCTGACGCCGCATCCGTTCGCCCGACCCCGCCGGCGTCGTCGCAGAAGCCGACCAACATCCGGTGGGTCGTCTGCGCGCTGCTGTTCTTCGCCGCGACGATCAACTACATCGATCGCAACGTCCTGGCAGTCCTCAAGCTGCCACTGACGCAGGAGTTCGGCTGGAGCAACACCGAATTCGGTTACATCAACTTCTTTTTCCAGGTCGCCTACATGGTCGGCATGCTGGCCTCGGGCTGGCTGATCGACCGCATCGGCACCCGTCGCGGCCTGGCGATTGCCATCTGCCTGTGGAGCGTGGCGGCGATGCTGCACGCCGAGGCGCCGATCATCGGCAACGCGGTGCAGGGCGCGTTCGGCGCGCTCGGCTTGTCGATGGCCGCGTCGGTGGCGGGCTTCGCGTTCTGTCGCGTGCTGCTCGGGATCGGTGAGGCGGCGATTTTCCCGGGCTCGGTCCGCTCGATCGCCGAGTGGTTCCCGCAGAAGGAACGGGCGCTCGCCACCGGTCTGTTCAACGCCGGCACCAACATCGGCGCGCTGGCGACGCCGATCATCGTGCCGATCGTGGCCCTCAGGTACGGCTGGTACTGGGCATTTCTGGGCACCGGTGCCGTCGGCTTCATCTGGCTCGCCGTCTGGCTCTGGCAGTACCGCACGCCACGCACACACCCCGGTGTCAACGGCGCCGAACTCGCGCTGATCGAGAGCGACCCGCCCGACGGGCCAGGCGTGAAGGTACCCGGGCTGGCGCTGGCCGGCATCGTCGCCGCGGTGTGCTTCGTGAGCGGCACCGTGGCGGCGACCTTCTTCGGGGCGCGCCTGATCGCCGTGCTGCTGTTTGCCACCGGCCTGATCACCGCGATCGTGCTGAACCCGCGCCGGCAGGTGTGGGCGTATGCCGTCGGCAAGTTCATGACCGACCCGGTCTGGTGGCTGTACCTGACCTGGCTGCCCGATTTCCTGGTCAAGGCGCACCACCTCGACATTCGTCAGTCGATGTTGCCGCTCGCGACGATCTACCTGATCGCCGACATCGGCAGCGTGCTCGGCGGCTACGTCAGCTCGAAGCTGATGCAGCGTGGTTACTCGGTCAACCACGCGCGCAAGATCACGATGGGCATCTTCGCCGCGAGCGTGACGCCGATCGTGTTCGCGGCGCAGGTCGACAGCCTGTGGGCCGCTGTCCTGCTGATCAGCATCGCAGCGTCGGGGCACCAGGCCTGGAGCGCGAATCTCTACACGCTGGTCAGCGACATGTTCCCGCGCAAGGCGGTGGGCAGCGTGATCGGCTTCGGCGGCATGATGGGCGCCTGCGGTGGTGCGATCATGCAGATCGCCGTCGGCGTCTGGCTTGACGCCAGCAACAACAACTACGTACCCATTTTCGTGGCCGCGGGCACGCTGTACCTGCTTGCGCTCGGTGTCATCCATCTGCTCGTGCCGAAGATGACGCCGGCGGTGCTCGACGCACCCGTTGCCACCGTACAGGGAGGCAGGGCATGAGTCGGACCGACGTGGTCCGTGCGATCGAGCAGAGCGGCGTGGTGGCGGTGATCCGCCTCAAGGACGCCGGCAAGCTCCGCTCGGTGGTCGACGCACTGATCGAGGGTGGCGTCACGGCGATGGAGGTCACGATGACCGTGCCGGGCGCGGTCGGGCTGATCGAGAAGCTCGCCAAGGATCTGCCAAGCGGCTTCCAGCTCGGGGCCGGCACCATCCTCGACCCCGAGACGGCGCGCCAGGTCATTCTGGCCGGCGCCACGTATCTCGTGTCGCCCACGCTCAACCTGAAGACGATCGAACTCGCGCATCGCTACGACGTGGCGGTGATGCCCGGCTGCTTCACGCCGACCGAGATCCTCACGGCGTGGGAAGCCGGCGCCGAC
>DATJTM010000602.1:0-12221 GCA_035503395.1 Luteitalea sp. | reverse complement strand
GTTGCGAGGGTCACTGGCCCGACGAGCAGCACGCACGCCCGCGGGGGTCTGCAGTTGGCCGTCGAGCAAGGTCATCTCGAACGTGTCACCCGGCCGCAGCGGGGTGACGCGCGGCTGGACGACGATGCCTATCTGTTTGCCATCGCGGGTCAACCGCTCCGCCCACACGTGCGCGTCAGCGAGGTCCATCGTGAAGGCGGGTGTCCCGGGTCGCTCGGCGCGAAGCGCGGGCACGAACCAGACGCCGATGAGCGCGAGCACGCTGCCGAGCACCCCTGCTGCAAACCGATGGCGTTCACCGGGGCCGCGGTATCCGATGAAGAACAGGCCGGTCACCGCGACGGCGATGACCACCAGGTCGGCCCAGAACGCGAGTTGTGGATCGGCCATCAGGCCGCGCTCGATCACCCACGGAAGCCGACCAAGGCGCTCGATCGCGCTGATCAGCAGCATGAACGTGGCGACCACGAAGACAGCGCCGAGCAGCAACGTGGGCAACACCCGTGTGCGTGTCGCCACGGTCAGCACGAGTCCGACGGCGGCGGCCTCGGTGACCACCACCTGCACCAACAGGGCTGGCCAGTCCGACAACGGAATCCCGAAATACCATGCGGCGGCTGTCACGAGTGCGGCCGGAGCCAGCACGAAGGCGCCCCCCGCCACGAGGGCCTTGCTAGCGGCGAGGAGCGGTGCCGGTACCGGTCGTGTACGCCAGAACGCGCGCTCGTCGATGGGACTGTCGCCGTGAACCATGCCGGCGACAATCACGGCCATCACCAGGACACGCGCCAGCGGCAGCAGCATCACCATCAGTGCGCCACGAGGCCCCGACGGTCCGAACCAGTTCATCGAGGCCACCAACGGGTGCGCCGCCGCGATGAGGACCCACGCGAACAGGAGTCGACGGTGCACCCGCACTTCATGGAGGCAGAGATGCCACAACGTCGTGGCGGCTCGCGGGGCGGTGAGTGGCATCGTCATCGAATCCCTCCCGGAAGGCCAGGCATCGGCAGCGTGGCGGTGACCGGCAGCACGCTGGTCTCGCGCTCGGGCGCCACCACTTCGATTCGCGCGGTGGCGTCGAATCCGCGCAGATCGGTGCCTTGCGCTCGGAGGGACTGGTGGCGCCGTTCGAAGGGACGGGCCAGAATCGGGAGTCGCAGGAAAGAGCGGAGGTCATCGCCGTCGTTCGGCACTCGCAGGAGCTGTCGCCGCCGGCCGGACTGCCGGTCGGTGACGATGGCACTCCAGGTGATCGGCTCGAAGGCGAGCCCGGTGCCGCGCAGGAAGGTCGCCGTGACGTCGGCCACCGTGAGCGCCTCGTCGGTCGGCTGGTAGACGCGATCGATCGTCCCCACGAGGTTCGCGCTGTCGACCCGTGCGTCGACCGCCAACGGCAGGGTGGCGATCAGGCGGTGTCGAGTAATCGCGCCGACGACGTGTGCCGTGACCGTGACCGGCGCTCCCTGCAGCTTCGCAACGGCCGATGGCGACAGATCGAGCAACGAGAACAGTCGCTCGGACGACGAGAGAGACCGCCCCAACGGCCATGTATCCACGACCTGCTCATGGCTCCCGACGGTCACCAAGCCGCGGCTCAACGAGACGGCGGCATCACCGCCGAAGGGGTGGGTGATGGCTGCACCCAGCTTGACCCCGTGCCCGACCTGCCACACGTCGAGACGCGTCACCGTCGGCTGCGGACCGTCGGGCGCACCTGCTGATGCGTACGTGGCCGGCAGCAGCCACAGGAAGAACACACCGATGACACTGGCACCGCTGGCGATCGCGGCGGCGGGCCGGCCGGTCGCTCGCCACCACACCGCGATGGCCGCGCCGAACAGCCAGGTCCCCACCCAGGCGGCCATCCACGTGAAGTCCGCGGACGTCTCCGCAAGCCTGAGCCAGGGTCGGTAGTGAATGACCGCGTCCAGCAGCGACGTCTCCACTATGGCCAGCACGCCTGCCGCGGCCGTCAGCGCGACCACGGCGGTGGACATCCGGCGTGTCAGGGCCGCCGCGATGACCGCGGCCAGCACCAGCGGCGCCTCGCCGAGCACCACGCCTGCGCTGCTGGCCGGCCAGTGCGACACCCGTACGTCCAGCGCGAGCGCTACGCTCAGCACGACGATGAGTGGAATGCCGACGAACACTGCCAGCGCCACCGAGAGCTTGGCGGCGGCCATCGTCGCCGGGCGGATGGGACGCGTGCGCCAGAAGGCGCTGTCGTCGTTCGGGCTGTCGGCCTGCACGAGCCCTGCCACCAGCATCACGGTCAGCAGAATCCGCGCCGCCACCAGCGCGGCGGCGAGCACCCAGCCGAACGCGACGGCATCCTCGTGCCAGGGCAGTATCGCGACGAGTGGATGTGCGACGACGATCCCTGCCCACGCCGCGAACAGCGGGCCGTGGACGCGCAGGTCGTGCGCGATCAGGTGCGGCAGCACCGTCACGCGGCGCCCCGCGTCGACGCCGGCCCGCGGAGCGTCCGCGCGTGCGCGATGAAGGCCTCGCGCAGGGCCGGTCGAGCGATGCGGAAGGTCGCACCAGGGAAGGTCGCGCCGAGGGTGACCTCCGTGTCGCTGCCGAAGCTGGTCGTGAGGAACGAGATGCCGTCGGGCATCGGGCGCACGTCGAGGCTGCCGGCCGGAAGAAGGGTGGCGTCGATAGCCGGGCCCGTGAGTTCGACGAGCCGATAGCGCGCCTGCAACGTCTCGAGCGGTTCCTGGAACACGAGACGTGCGTCGTGCAGCATCGCCACTTGATCGAGCAGCCGTTCGAGCACGTCCAGATCGTGCGACGCGAGGAGCACGGTGGTGCCTTCCGCGCTCACGAGTTCGAGCAGACCGTCGACGACCTGCTCCCGCGTCAGCGGGTCGAGTCCTTCGAGGGGTTCATCGAGCACCAGGACTTCCGGGTGGAAGGCGAGCGTTGCCACCAATGCCGCTTTCATGCGGGTGCCGCGTGAGGCGCGTGGAAGTGGCGTGCCCGGCGGCAGGTCGAGCGTCGCCATCAATCGCGTGGCCAGCGCATCGTCCCACCGCGTGTAGAACGGTCGGCAGTAGTCGAGCAGGGCGCGTACGTCAGGCACGCGAGGCAGATGCTGACCCTCGGCCATGTAGCCGACCCGCTCGAAGATCGAGGCGCGCAGCCGCCGCGAGTCGACGCCACAGAGCTCGGCCCGCCCGCTCGTCGGCGGAAGGAGATTCACCAGGATCTTGAGCAGCGTCGACTTGCCGGCACCATTCGATCCGATCAGGCCAACCGCCTGTCCGGTCGGCACGTGCAGGCCGACGTCGTCGAGCGCCACCACCTTGCCGAAGGTCCGGCCAAGTCCCTGCGTGACGATGAGATCAGCCACGTCGTGTTCCTCGCGTGCTGGGCTCGAGCCGACGCCATTCGGCCTCGAGCAGATCTTGAATGTCCTGCAAGTCATGGCCGCGACGCCGCGCCTCGAGCGCGAGGGCCGACACCTGGTCGCGCATCTCGGCGAGGCTGGCGCTGCGCGGCGCCGCCGCCGGTTGCGCCACCCGCGTCCCAACACCCGGGTGGACCTGAAGCAGGCCGAGCGTGGTCAGGTGCGCGACCGCCTTCTGGGCGGTGTTCGGATTGATCCGCAACGCCTGGCTGAGCGTGCGGACGGACGGGAACGGATCGCCCGGCCGGAGGACGCCGGCCACGACGGCCCTGGTCACGGCGGTGACGAGTTGTTCGTAGACCGGTACGCCCGGGACGAGGTCGATGCGGAACGACAACACTAAGTGTACTAGTACGACTAATACAGTAGGTGTGTCAAGCGCCGGCAATCGGCAGTCGGCAGTCGGGACAGTCGGCAGTAGGGCAGACGCAGCCTGCTGCCTGCAGCCTACGAGCCTACCCGTAGGCTGTAGGCCATCGGCCGTAGGCACGTCCGTCGTGTCCTATCGGCGCTTCGTACGGCTCATGGCCGGATCGTCGGCGACCGCGCGGGTCGTGGCGTAGATCGTCTGCACGATGCGTCGCATCTTGCCGAAGTCGATGCGGTCGATCTCGTCGTCGAGCCCGTGGTAGTCGGCGTGGACACCGGTGAAGAAGAAGGCGATCGGGATTCCCTGCTTGGCGTAGAGGTAGTGATCGCTGCGCTGGTAGATCTGTGCGGGATCGCTCGGTTCGTCGAGCGCGTAGTCGAAACGCATCCCGAGGTAGCGCGCATTGGTGTGTTCGACGAGCGTGCCCAGGGCCGGCGAAATGCGTCGCGATCCCACCACGTACACGCTGTCGAGATCCGTCAGGGCCAGCGGTCCGGTGGCGGTCTCGCCGTCACGCCGTCCGCGCCCGATCATGTCGACGTTGAGTTGCGCGACGATCGCGTCGATGGGCACGGTGGGGTGCTCGGTGAAGTAGCGCGCACCCCACAGTCCCTGTTCCTCGCCGGTGTGCCACACGAAGACGACCGAGCGGCGCGGGCGTGGCTGTGTCCGCGACAGCGCTTCGGCGATTGCCAGAATCCCGGTCGTGCCGGAGCCATCATCGTCGGCGCCGTTGTAGATCCGATCGCCCTGCGCATTGGGTTGCGTCGCGATACCGAGATGGTCGTAATGCGCACCCACGGCCACGTATTCCGCCTTCAGCGTCGGATCGCTGCCTTCGAGGATGGCGACGACGTTGTTCGTCGTGTCGTGCTCGTCGTCGGCGGCGATGGTCAGCGTGACAGTGGTGTCGGCCGACAACTGGAACGGCGCCGCCGGCTCGCGGGTGATGCCGCGCTGGAAGATGTCCTGAGGGGCGACGGCCTGTCCGGTAAACAGCGTATTGATGGCGCGCCCCCCAAGGGTCGCCGACGGCAGCGCCGGGCCGGCATCGCCGGCGAAGGCATCAACGGTGAGCGTCGCCCTGGTTCGACGGCGTTCGCGCGTCGCGGCCCAGCGTGAGAGGGTCGAGTATTCCGGCAGGTAGAGGATCGCGACCGCACCCCGCGCTCGCGCGGCGGTCGCGGTCGATTCCCAGTCCTCGCCTTCCCGTCCCTTCAGATCACCCTGACCAATGCCCGCCGGCAGGCCGGCGTGGGAGACGACAATGCGTCCCGTCACGTCCAAGTCCTTGTACGGGTCCATGCCGCGCGAGCGGATGACGGTGCCATTGCCGACGTACACCACGCCACCCGTGGCGGTGCCGTGGTCGTCGCCCGGCAGGAAGTCGTCGCCGAACGCGAGCGTGTGTTTGCCGATCGCGAGCGTCGTCTTGCCCACGTCGAGTCGTCGACGGGTCAGCGCGATCGACTGAAGGTACGTGCCGTTGTCGCCGGCCGGGCGCAGTCCCATCCGGCCCAGATGCGACGCCAGGAACGCGGCTGCGGTGTCGAGACCACGCGACGGCGTGGCCCGGCCCTCCAGCAGGTCCGACGAGATGAACGACAGGTAGTCGCGCAGTTGCCCTTCCGTGATCAGATCGGCGCCGGGAGGTGCCGTCGTCCGGGCACGCCGCGCCGCCGGCGCCTGCGCCACGAGCAGGGCGGGCGCGAGGTTCGTTGCGGCGGCGGCACCGGCGAGCAGCACCACGAGCGGCAATGCACGGAATGTGGTCACGCGGGCCCGATTGTACCGGCAGGCCGCCCGGGTGCGTCGTAGACTGTGCCGGGCCCCTCGCGCCGCGGCCACACTCGTGCGCATCGCCGTCATCGGATCGGGAATCTCTGGCCTCGGGGCCGCCTACGTGCTGTCGCGTGCGCACCACGTCGAGTTGTTCGAAGCCGACGGACGACTCGGTGGCCACGCCCATACCCACGACATCGACACCGGCCACGGTCTCCGGTCGCTCGACACCGGGTTCCTGGTGTTCAACGAGCGGACCTATCCGAACTTCATCCGGTTGCTCGGGCAGTTGGGCGTCGAGTCGCATGCCACCGACATGTGCTTCGGCGTCCGCTGCCGTCGCTGTGGCCTCGAATACGCCAGCCAGTCCATCTCCTCGCTCGTGGCCCAGCGTCGTCGCCTCCTCGATCCGGGCCACATGCGGATGCTCGTCGAAATCGTCCGCTACTTCCGCCGCGCGCATGCCTTCCTGCGCTCGCCTGAGGGGTACGACCTCACGCTCGGCGCGTTTCTCGAACGCGAGCGATTCTCGGCGCGCCTGCGGCGCCATTTCGTCCTGCCGATGGGCGGCGCCATCTGGTCGGCCTCGTTTGCCGACATGCTCGACGCCCCGGCCCGCACGATTCTGCAGTTCTACGACAACCACGGCTTGCTGGCCGCCGATGGCGCGCCACCCTGGCGGACCGTCTCGGGCGGGAGCCGGACGTATGTGGACGCGGTCGCCAGGACCGTGTCCGGTCCCGTGCATCTGGCCACGCCCGTGCGGCGAATCGTCCGCCACCCCGACGGCGTCCAACTGCAGACGACGATGGGGGAGGCGCGCTTCGACCGGGTGGTGATCGCCACGCACGCCGATACGGCGCTGGAACTGCTGGGGGATGCCTCCGAGGCGGAACGCTCGGCGCTGGGCGCGTTCCGCTATTCCCGCAACCGCACCGTGCTGCACACCGACGCGTCGGTGCTGCCGCGGACGCAGCGGGCCTGGGCATCCTGGAACTGCGACATCCACGATTGTCGTGACGCGGCCGCGCCGGTGTCGCTGACGTACCACCTCAATCGGCTGCAGGGCATCTCCGGGGATACGCAGTACTGCGTCACGCTGAATGCGCGCGAAGCGCCGCGCGTCGAGCCGCTTGCGGTGATGGACTACATGCACCCGGTCCTGGATCGCGCGGCGGTGACCGCACAGGCGCGCGTCGAGGCGATCAACGGCCAGCGGCACACGTTCTTCTGCGGCGCCCACCTGCGTTTCGGCTTCCACGAGGACGGCCTGGTGTCGGCGCTGCGCGTGACCGAGCGGCTCGGAGCGACGTTGTGAGCGCCACCGCCCCATCAGAGCACGCGCTGTACGTCGGCCAGGTATGGCATCGACGGGCGACGCCACAGCACGCGTTCCGGTACCGCACGTACCTGCATGCGTTCGACCTCGATGCGCTCGATACACTGCCCGCGTCGAGCCGCCTCGTCCGCTACAACCGCCGCGGGATCGTCGGTCTGCACGACGCCGATCACTTCGACGGGCGACCGCTGCGACAGGGCGTCGAGCACGCCGTGGTCAGTCGGGGGCACGTGTGGCCGGGCGGCCGCGTCGTGCTGCTGACGCATTGCCGCGTGCTCGGATACGTCTTCAATCCGGTCAGCTTCTTCTACTGTCACGACGGCGATGGGCAACTGGCGCTCGTCGTCGCCGAAGTCAACAACACGTATGGCGAGCGGCACGTCTACGTGCTGCCGGTGCCGGAGGGGCACGGCGTCACGTGCGAGAAGAAGGCGTTTCACGTCTCGCCGTTCTTCGGCCTCGACGGCACCTATCGCTTCACGCTGGAGCCGCCCGACGCGCATTGCCGTGTGGGCATCGCGCTGACGGTGGCCAGGCAGCCGGTGTTCTCGGCGCACCTCGATCTCACGAGGACGCCTCTCACCGATGCCGCATTGCTCGGCGTGCTGGCGCGCTATCCCCTGGTGACCGCGCAGGTGATTGCGGCGATTCACTTCGAGGCGCTGCGCCTGTGGTGGAAGGGCGTGCGATTCCGCGACAAGCCGGCGTACGCACCGGAATCCGCCCGGCAGACCGAGCCGTAAGACTGGAAGCTGACGACCCGTTCGCGACGCTTGTCGCGACGATGATGGCGATGCGAGGAGGACGCTGCAGCGTGAGTGACCACGTCGACGGAGAGAGCCCCAGAGGGTCGTTCGACGCCGCCCTGTCGGTTCCCGAGGGGCGGACCGGGAGGGACGTTCCTGCCGGATGGTTGACGCGTCTCGCCAGGGATCGGGCGTTGGCGATGCTGCCGCGGCTCACGCACGGGCGCCTGACGGTGCACCTGCCGGACGGGTCCATCCACAGGGGTGGTGAGCCCGAGTCGCCGCTGCATGCGGCGATGTGGGTGGACGACGAGCGCTTCTTCGAGGCGTTCATTCGTCGTGGCGACATCGGTTTCGCCGAGTCGTACATGGCCGGCCATTTCCGGACGGACGATCTGCCGCGGCTCCTCGAGATCGGCATGCGTAACGAGTCGACGCTGCCACACGTGGCGTGGCTGTCGCGGCTCCTCAACCTGCCGCACGACATCCGGCACCGGCTTCGCCGCAACTCACGCGAAGGCAGCCGCGAGAACATCCACGCCCACTACGACCTGAGCAACGCGCTGTTCGCCGTGTTCCTCGACGAGGCGCTCGTGTACTCGTCGGCGGTGTACGGTGAGCCTGGCGAGTCACTGGAGCAGGCGCAGCGCCGCAAGTTCGCACGTCTCGCCGAGTCGATCGGCCTCGACGCGGGTGCCCACGTCCTCGAGATCGGCTGCGGCTGGGGCGGGTTCGCGATCTACGCCGCGCTGACCCACGGCTGCCGCGTCACCGGCATCACCATCTCGGCCGAGCAGCATGCGCTCGCAACGGCGCGCGTCCGCGAGGCCGGCCTGTCGGACCGCGTCGACCTCCGCCTCTGCGACTATCGCGACGTCGATGGCACCTACACGCACATCGTGTCGATCGAGATGCTCGAAGCGGTCGGCCGTGAACACTGGCCGCGATTCTTCGAGGTGTGCCACGAGCGGCTGGCGCCCGGCGGCCAACTCGCGCTGCAGACGATCGGCATGCCAGACCACCGCTTCGAGACCTATGCGAAGCAGGCCGACTGGATTCAGTCCTACATCTTCCCTGGCGGCATGTTGCCCAGCCTCGGTGCCCTGGTGACGGCAGCGGCGCAGCGCACGCCACTGACCGTGCGCTCGATGGACGACATCGCGCCGCATTACGCGCGGACGCTGGAGACGTGGCGCGGGCGGTTCATGGATCGTCTCGACGACGTGCGCCGACTCGGCTTCGACGAGCGCTTCATCCGGACGTGGGAGTACTACCTGGCGTCGTGCGAGGTGCTGTTCCGTCTGCGGCAGCTGTCGACGCTGCAACTGGTGATGGCGCGCGCGGGCGAGTAGCGCTCTTCACCCACGGTCTAGCCGTCGGACTCCGTCCGACGGTCAGTGATGCTCGACGGCCGGACGAAGTCCGGCCGCTACAGCTGTCCTTGCTCGACGCCTACGATGCGTTCACTCCGGCATGCGGACGTCGGCGACCAGCGGCAGGTGATCGCTGGCAACGAGCGTGAGGCGGTTGCGCGGCAGTGACACCTTCTCGACGACGAGCCCGCCCGCCACGTAGATGTGATCGAGGTGCAGGATCGGCAGCACACCCGGATACGTGCGTCGCCGGCGCAGGTGCTGCGTGAGGTCGATACCCTCGAGCATCTCGCTCAACGTCTTGGACGCCAGCCCCTTCACCCACTCGTTGAAGTCGCCGAGCAGGACCTTCGGCCCCTTGACGTGCTTGTCGGCGACGAATTCGGCCAGGCGCGGCGCCTGTTGCCGACGTTCGCCGACCGCCGTCCCGAGGTGGACGTTGAACACGTGCAGGATGTCGCCCTGGACGTCGACGTCGATGCGATGACAGGCACGCGGCTCGCGCTTGTCGCACGAGAGGTCGCACCGGTGCGTTTCGGCAATCGGCAGCCGGCTCAGCACGACGTTACCGTAGCTCTTCCCCCGCAGCAGGCGCACCGAATCCATCACCCAGCCCATGCCGAGTCGCGCCCCCAGCTCGGCAGCCTGGCCATCCTCGTCGGGCCCGCTGCCCACCACTTCCTGCAATGCAATGACGTCGGCGTCGAGCGAGGCGAGGACGTCGGCGATGCGATCGACCCGCGTCCGCCCGTCCATGCCACGGCACTTGTGGATGTTGTAGGTGGCCAGCCGCAGGCGGCGGGGAGTCTGGACGCGGGGCTGGCCGGGGTGTGTCATGATCGCGCGGGTCGTCAGGTCCAGCCTACGCAACCCGCGTCGCGAAAGGGAAGGGTAATGAATCGTCTCGCCTCCGAACTCACCGTGCAGTGCCCCTGCTGTCGCGCTGAGCTCGTGGTCGACGTCAACCTCAAGCGCGTCGTCTCGCACAAGGAGGCACGCACCGGCCCGGTGCGGGAGCTCGACGATGCGCAGCGGTTGCTGGCCGAGGAAGCCGCCGCCCGCGAGCGCGCGTTCGAGGCGTCGTTCCAGGCCGAGAAGAATCGCGAAAGTGACCTGGACCGTCGCTTCCGCGAGGCACTCGAGCAGGCGCAGAAGGAGCCGATCACACGGCCCGAGCGCGCGTTCGATCTCGACTGAGCCGCCGCTCCAGCCGACGCGACGCCGCAAAGACCGCCGGCAGCGGATGCCAGCGGGCCTGCCCCTGGAAGTAGAGCGGCTTGAAGCCGGGATGGGCTGCCATGAAGGCGTGATACCGCGCGCGCAGCGCATCGATGCGGCGGTCCGACGAGCGGATGGCGCGGTGCGGCAGGTCGATCAACGTGTTCTCTACGTGCCACAGGTTCCGCGGCGAGCAGCGCCAGTCGTACGGGTCGAGGCTGCGCAGATCGAGGACGCCGTACCCCGTGATGCGTCCCGTGGAATCGATGTACGGGTCGATGTAGCTGCACGCCAGCGCACGGAGCGTCGGGAAGACCGGCCGTCGTCCATGCAGGCCCGGGTCGCGCGACCGGCCGATGCTGCCCCAGCCACCAGGCCCGCGATACACGAAGATCACGTGATCGAGCTTGTCCTCGGACTCGAGGCTCATCACCAGTGGCGGCCAGCCATGCGCCTCGAGGATGGTCGCGGCACTGACGGCGGCTTCCATGCAGTGAGCCGTGCCGAGCCTGACGACGCGGCGGAACGATCGCTGGGTGTCGCCCTCGGGCTCGGTGTTGTAGGGCAGCGCGTTGAGCCAGCGTTGCACCTGCAGCGGCGTACGCAGGCGATCGATGAGGCGCCGCTCGCGCGGCGTGAAGCGGCAGGACGGCATCAGGCGGACGGGGACGGCAGATGATTCATGTGGGCACCTCCGGCTACAACTATCCCGAGTGGAAGGGCCGGTTCTACCCGGAGAAGATCGCGGCCAAGGCGATGCTGCCGTACTACGCCGGCACCTTCGACACGGTCGAGATCAATTACACGTTCTACCGCATGCCGACCGCGGCCCTGGTCGAAGGCTGGGCGGCGCAGGTGCCGGACGGTTTCACCTTCACGCTGAAGACACCCAAGCGCATCACGCACGACCGCCGGTTGCAGGACGTGGCCGACTCGGTGCGGGCCTTCTGCACTGCAGGCGCGGCGCTCGGCAATCGCCTCGGCTGCGTCCTCGTGCAACTCGGGCCGACCTTCAAGGCCGACGTGCCGCGCCTGCGCGCGTTCATCGACGAACTGCCACCCGGCCTGCGCGCCGCCTTCGAGTTTCGCCACGAGTCGTGGTGGAGCGACGAGGTGTACGACGTGCTTCGCCAGCGCAACCTGGCGCTGTGTCTCGCCGACAGTCCCGATCGCCACACGCCGCTGGTGGCCACCGCCGACTACGGCTACCTCCGGCTGCGCGACGAGGGGTACACCGACGACGACCTCGCGCGCTGGGCGGGATGGGTCGACGAGCAGCAGGCGACCTGGCGCGACACCTTCGTCTACTTCAAGCACGAAGACGAAGGGAAGGGGCCGGAATTCGCGCAGCGGTTCCGGGCCCGCCTCGCCGGGGGGCCGCCGCTCCCGGCTACGGCCGACCAGTAGGGTTGCTCGCCGCCCAACTCCGTCCGTCGACGGCGGGATCCCTGTCATCGTGGACTTACGCGTCACGCGTGTGGGCGAGCGCCCACTGGACCACCGCATGCTCGGCCCAATAACCGTCGTGTGACGGGTCGGGTTCGCTGACGAACGCGCAGTGACCGCCATCGGGCGTGACCACGACCTGCACGTGCGGGTTGTTCGCGATGTCGGGACCTGCGAACTGGTCGGGCGGCACGAACGGATCGTTGGCGGCGGTGATCACCAGGGCCGGCACGCGGATGCGGCCGACCACGCGCAGGCTCGACGCCTCGTGGTAGTACCGCGACGCGGTGCCGAACCCATTCAACGGGGCGGTGTACGCATCGTCGAAGCCACGCACCGTCCACACGCCTCTCAGCCGCGCGAGATCGTACAGATCGGGGAACAACGCGGCCTTGCGCTTCATGCGAGCTCGCAGGTTCCGCATGAAGTTGAACTGGTAGAGCACGTTGGCGCGGCGTTCGAGCGCATCGACGCAGCGCGCCAGATCCATCGTCGGCGACACCGCGCACACGGCCTTGAGTTGCGGCGG
>DATJTM010000601.1:0-5845 GCA_035503395.1 Luteitalea sp. | reverse complement strand
GGCGACGGCGCCGCCGGTGAGATTGCGCGCGCCATCGCGCGGGTCGCCCGCGTGCCCGACGTCGACGTGGTGATCGTCGGGCGCGGTGGCGGGTCGCTCGAGGACCTGTGGGCCTTCAACGAAGAACCGGTCGCGCGAGCGATTGCGGCCTGCCCGGTGCCGGTCATCTCCGCGGTCGGGCACGAAGTCGACACGACGATCGCCGACCTCGTGGCCGACGTCCGTGCCGCCACCCCGTCGCAGGCCGCCGAGATCGTCGTGCGCCGGGCCAGTGAGTTCCGCGATCGCATCGCGGGGGCACGTCGTCAACTGACGCTGTTGTTGCGGGCACGGCTCGATCGTCGACGGACCCAGCTGCTGCGGACCGAACAACGACCGGCATTCGCACGCCTGCGCGATCGCGTCCTGGACCGCGATCGCCATCGGGCCGACCTGGACGACCGCCTGCACGCCGCGTTGCGCACCCGGATCGAACGTCGCGCCCGGCACCTCGGCGATCTCGGACGCCGGCTCGACGAACAGCATCCGCAGCGCCAGCTCGTGACGCGCCTGCGCCGGCTCACGCAGGTCGAGGAACGCCTGTCCGCGGGCGAGACGACGCGACGGCAACGCGCCGTCGACGCCCTGCGCGCGCGTCGCGATCGTCTCGCCCGCGTCGGACTGCCATCGCGCATCGCCCAGGCGTCACGGCGTGTCGACCAGCACCTTGCGCGTGCGGCCGCCGCGCTCGGCGCGGCCACGCATGCGCGCGACCGACAGCTGTCGGCCCTGTCCGCCCAGCTCGACGCGCTCAGTCCGCTCAAGACGCTGGCGCGCGGCTACGCGATCTGCTGGGATGCCGACGGCCATGACGTCGTCCGCAGCACCGCCGCCGTCGCCGCCGGCGCACAGGTGCGCGTCCAGTTACCCGATGGCCTGCTGCAGTGCGACGTGAACGCCGTGCTGCCGACCGACCCACACTCATGACCGATCCCACCGACTTCGAGCAGGCGATGACCGAGCTCGATCAGATCGTCCGGCAGTTGGAGCAGGGCGAATTGCCACTCGAGCAGTCGCTCGCGCTCTTCGAGCGCGGCGTCAAGCTGTCGCGGTACTGCCACGATCGCCTCGAAGACGCCGAAAAGCGTATCCAGGTGCTCACGCAGTCCGGCACGTTGCGCGACCAGACCGCCGCCTTCGAGAAGGACCTCGGGCCGCGGCCGCCCGAGCGCGGATGAGCGCGGTCACCTTCGACGAATTCGCGGCCGGGTGCCGCCGCGACGTGGAGCGTGCGCTGGCGCAATGGCTGCCGGCGCCGCCCGACAGCCCGGCGCGCCTGCACGAGGCGATGGAGTACAGCCTCCTCGCGGGTGGCAAGCGGATGCGGCCGGTGCTGGTGCTCGCCGCCGCCGACGCGGTCGGCCTCGGCCATCCAGACGCGCGACGGCTCGCATTGCCCGCGGCGTGTGCGCTGGAGATGATCCACACCTACTCGCTGGTGCACGACGACCTGCCGGCGATGGACAATGACACCCTCCGTCGTGGCCGGCCCACCGCGCACGTCGTCTACGGCGACGCGCTCGCGATCCTGTCGGGCGATGGGCTGCTCACGGAGGCGTTCACGTTGCTGGCCCGCGAGCCGGCCCTCGACGCTCCGGCCGTCGCCGCGCGCAAACTGCAGACGATCGGCCTCATTGCCCGCTCGGCCGGCGTGTGGGGCATGGTCGGCGGTCAGGTGCTCGACCTCCAGTTCGAAGGCGCCGCCCGCCAGGACGACCCTGACGACGATCTCCTGCGATTGCAGGACATCCACGCGCGCAAGACCGGCGCGCTGATTAGGGCGGCGACAGGCGCGGGCGCGATCATGGCCGGCGCTTCGGCCGAACAGATCGAGGCGGTCGATGCCTACGCGGTCGAACTCGGCCTCTGCTTCCAGATCGTCGACGATGTGCTGGACGTGGAGGGGACGGCGGCGGAACTGGGCAAGCAGCCGGGCAAGGACGAAGCCGCGGGCAAGCTGACGTACCCGGCGCTGTTCGGCGTCGAGGGCAGTCGTCAGCGCGCACGCGAATGCGCCGAGCGCGGTCACGCGGCATTGACGCGCGCCGGCCTGTCGGGACACTTGCCGGCCATCCTCGACTGGACCCTCACCCGCCGCCAGTGACCGACCCCCGGGCGCCACGCCTCCGTCTCGACGCGCTGTTGGTGCAGCGGGGCCTCGCGCCGTCGCGCGAACGTGCGCGTGCGCTGATCATCGCCGGGCACGTGTCGTTGCCCGGGGCACCCTCGATGCCCAAGCCGGGACAGTTGGTACGCGCCGATGCCGACGTCCAGTTGCGCCAGGCCGACCATCCGTACGTCGGACGCGGCGCGCTGAAGTTGGTACACGCGCTCGACACCTTCGGCATTGCCGTCGACGGCCGCGACGGGCTCGACATCGGTGCCTCGACCGGCGGCTTCACCGACGTCCTGCTGCGGCGCGGCGCGACGCACGTCGTCGCCGTCGACGTCGGTCACAACCAGATGGACTGGCGCCTGCGGTCGGATCCGCGCGTCAGCTGTCTCGAACGCATCAATGCCAGGCAGCTGACGCCCGACCAGTTGCCGGTCGCGCATCGCGCCTTCGACATCGTCACCGCCGACGTGTCGTTCATCTCGCTGCGGTACATTCTCCCGGTCGTGCCTCCCCTGCTCCGCCCCGGTGCCGATGTCGTCCTGCTCGTGAAGCCGCAGTTCGAGGCAGGACGTGACGAGGTCGGCAAACATGGCATCGTGCGCGACGATGCGGTGCGCGCACGCGTGCTGGCCGAGGTCATCGCGGCCGCGGCTGCACACGGGCTGGACGCGGTGGCGCACGTGCCGTCGCCAATCGAGGGCATGGAAGGCAACCTCGAATGGCTCGCCCATTTCCGGAGTCACGCATGACGTCGCCCATCCGCCGTGTCGGCATCGTGGCCAAGCCGGGCCTGACCGAGGCCGCAAAGGTGCTCGTGGAGGTCGGCGACTGGCTGACCGCACGGGGCCTCGTGCCGTGTTACGAACAGGCCACCGCGGAATTGGCATCGACGCCGCTGCCCGGTGAGACCTGCGACGCCGAGACGCTTGGTGCGCGCGAACAACTGCTGCTCGTGCTCGGGGGCGACGGCACGCTGCTCGGCACCGCCGGCCGCCTGGCCCGCGGTGGCTACGACGTACCGGTGATCGCCGTCAACTTCGGCAGCCTCGGGTTCCTCACCGAAGTCCGCGTCACCGAAGTGTTCGACGCGCTCGAGCGGGCGCTGAGCGGCGACACCTACGTCGAGTCGCGTCTGATGCTCGAAGCCGTCGTGCATCGCGCCGACGGTCGCGTCGAGCGCCATGTCGCCTTGAACGACGTGGTCATCACCAAGGGCGCACTGTCGCGGATGATCGATCTGGCGGCGTCCGCCGATGGCCTGCTGATCGCGCATTTCAAGGCCGACGGCCTGATCGTCGCGTCGCCGACGGGCTCGACGGCGTACAACCTGTCGGCGGGTGGGCCGATCGTCCACCCCGGTGTCGATGCGCTGGTGCTGACGCCGATCGCGCCGCACACGCTGACGAATCGACCCGTGGTGCTGCCCGCCACGGCGGCCCTGGAGATTCGCGCTGTGGGCCAGGACGGCCGTGAGGTACGCGAAGACACCTACGTCACCTTCGACGGGCAGATCGGCGACACGTTCGGCCCTGGCGATCGCGTGGCGATCCACCGCGCGCCGTACGTCCTCCGCCTGATGAAGCCGGTATCCGGCGGCTACTTCCAGGTGCTGCGCCAGAAGCTGCGGTGGGCGGAACGGTAACGCGTCCTCCTCGTTTCGTAGCGGCCCGACTTGTCGGGCCGAACCACGGTTCGGCGCGGTGCCGTCGCTTCCGACCGACAAGTCGGTCGGCTACGAGTCGGTCAGCTACGAGTCGGTCGGCTACGAACCGTCAACCAATCATTACCGATTGCCGTTCCTGAAGTACTCCACCTGCCAGCGCTGGACGTTGCGATTGTGATCCGGCAGGTTCGACGCGAATGCGTGCGTGCCGTCGTTGCGGCTGACGAAGTACAGGTAGTCGACCTTCGCCGGCGTGATGGCCGCTTCGATGGCGGCCTTGCCCGGTGAGGCGATGGGACCGGGCGGCAGTCCCGGATAGCGGTAGGTGTTGTACGGCGAGTCGAACTGCAGGTCCGCCTTCGTGATGTTGCCGTTCCATCGACCGGCGCGCTTCATTGCGTAGATGACAGTGGGATCGGCCTGCATCGGCATGCCGACGCGGATGCGGTTGTGGTACACAGCGGCCACCAGCGGCCGTTCGTCGCCACGTGCGGTTTCCTTCTCGACCAGCGCCGCCAACGACATCAACTGCCGCACCGTCAGGCCGCTCGCCTTCGCCCGCGCGCGCATCCCCTCGTCGAAGACCGTCTCGAAGCGACGCACCATGCGCGCCACCATCGCTGCTGCGTCCGTCTTGCGCGGCAGGTGATACGTGTCGGGGAACAGGTAGCCCTCGAGCGTGTCGGCCTCGCCGTCGACGTCCTTGATGGCGGCGGCGTCGCGCGCGGCGGCGACGAATTCCCTCGCGCTCCCGAAGCCGGCTTGCTCGAACAGCTTCGCCATCTCCTCGGCCGTCAGGCCTTCGGGAATGGTCAGGGGCACCAGATACACATCGCCCTTCGCCAACCGGTCGATGACGGCCGCCGGCGGCAACGCCTCGGCGAAGCGATACTCCCCCGCCTTCAGGGACCGGCCGGCCCCGTGCCAGCGCACGGCGAGGCGGAAGGTCCACTCGTCGGCGATCACGCCCGCCGCGACCAGGCGCCGGCCGATGCCCGCGGTGCTCTCACCCGGCGGGATCTCGACGAACTGCTCGCCGCTGAATCCGGCAAACGGCGCCGACACCCGGCGGGACACCCAGACATACGCCCCGACCGCACCGAACAGGAGCACGGCCAACAGCAACAGCGCGACGCGTTTCACGGAAGTGGAGTCCTTTGCCTCGAGTCGAGATAGTCCTGCAGCAGCACCGCCGCCGCGGCCGCGTCCAGCTGCGCCTTGCGCTTCCGCCAGTCGCGCTCGCGGACGGCCAGCAACGCCTCGGCCTCCACGCTGGTCAGCCGTTCGTCGACCGGCACGACGGGAATCGGCAGCTTACGCGACAGCCGGGCCACGAAGTCCAGGGCGGCCGGCGTGAAGTCGGTGGCCGACCCGTCCAGACGCCGCGGCACGCCGACTACGATGGCCTCGAGCGGCTCATCGTCCGCCTGCACACGGGCGATCACCTCGAGCAGGCTCGCCCACTGCGACTTGAGCGACGTGCCGTGTACCACCTCGAGCGGCCGCGCGAGCAGCCCCGACGCGTCGCTGATGGCGACACCGGTTCGCCGGATGCCGAGGTCGAAGGCCAGGACGCGCACCGCCTCAGCGTAGCAGGCGATACTGCACACGTGGCGCCTCTGCTGCTGATCGCCCTGCTGGCTCTGCAATTGCCGACGATGGAGCGTCCGGGTGGGCCGGCCCGTCCGGACGGAACGGCGCAGCCCTCGGACCTGGTGCGGGCGGCGGACGCCGCCAAGGCGCAGTCGGCGACCAGGGAACGTATCGCCGCGTTGACGCGCGAGGCAGACGCCCTCAAGCGTCAGTCGGCGTCGGTGCTCGACGAGTTGCGGCGATTGGACGTCGAGCGCGACCTGCAGAAAGCTCGTGAAACCCAGGCGCGGCAGTCCCGCGCACTGCTCGATGCCGACCTCCTGGCGCTGACGGACCGGAGCACCCGGCTGCAAGCGACGCTCAACCGCGAACGCCCGCTCGTCGCCGCGCGGCTGCGGCGACTGCAGCGACTCGGACGCGTGGGGTATGCCCGG